>JBNKHS010000221.1:0-7296 GCA_050290485.1 Promineifilaceae bacterium (SeqCode)
CAGTTGATAAAGTCAGTGAGGAATTACTGGTTGATGTGATTAGTTCACAAATTGCTATCGATACACCCGTCGTACTTATTGCTGAAGGAATTGATGGGGGACAGGTTGTGCTACCTGCGGGAACGGCCGTATCTGAGGCCAAATACCGTATCATTGTCGATCCCATTGATGGGACGCGGGGCTTAATGTATCAAAAACGAAGCGCATGGATATTAACGGCCGTTGCCCCCAACAAAGGCCCCACGACAAATATACAAGATATTGAACTGGCGATTCAAACCGAAATACCGCTCGTCAAACAACACCTCAGCGATCAGCTGTGGGCGATACGAGGCAAAGGCGTAACGGCAGTTCGTTACAATCGCCTTACCCAAGAAGAAACCCTACTTTATTTACATCCCTCAACGGCTGAAACAATTGCACATGGATTTGCCCAAATCTCTCGTTTCTTTCCTGGGGCACGCGAAGAACTGGCGGCGATTGACGAAGAGATTGTGCGTGGTGCGCTCGGACCGGTACAAGCAGGGAAGACACACTGCTTTGAAGATCAATACATTAGCACGGGAGGGCAGCTTTATGAAGTGATGGCTGGGCATGATCGCTTTGTTGCTGATATTCGTCCTGTACTTGAAAAACTGCTTGCCCGACGTGGTTTGGCTCTCGGTATTTGTTGCCATCCATATGACATTTGCACAGAACTTATTGCGCGTGAGATGGGGATTGTGGTGACTGATGAAGCGGGACGGCCGTTAACAGCACCACTTACTGTTGATGATGATGTCAGTTGGGTTGCTTATGCTAATCAAGCCATACAACAACAAATCGAACCGCTCTTGCAAGAAGCGCTCAATCGAAGAGGGTTGTTGAATAGATAACAAATAATTACCTGTTATCCATTATCAGTTGAGATCAGCCCAATACCTTGCCTGGATTTAGAATCCCCTTGGGGTCTAGGGCATTTTTGATCAGGCGCATCGTATCCATGGTTGCTTCGCCGTGCTCTTGTACCATATATTTTTGTTTGCCAATGCCCACGCCATGTTCTCCCGTACAGGTTCCATCAAGAGCAATTGCTTTTTGCACCACGCGATCATTGAATTGTTGTAATCGAGCGCGTGCAGATTGATCATCTTCGGGAGCAAATACAACCGTGTGCAGATTGCCATCTCCTGCGTGCCCAAACAGCGCCCCCATAATCTCCATTTCTTTCATAATATCGTTTGTATAGCTGGCTAAGGCCGGATAGCTAGAAATAGGCACAGATACATCAGTGATCAAGTAGGTATGTTCTGGATAGATGCGGAACAAAATTTCGCCAAGCTGATGACGGCCGTTCCACAAACGATTGCGTTCATCCCGACCAACGCCAGCTTCAAAACGTACCTGCCCACTTTCCGCACAAATCTCTTCCACCAATGCCAATTCTGTTTGTAACGTTTCTTTTGTAGCTCCATGAAATTCCATGAGCAAAGTTGGGGCAATGGGTAAATTAACATCTGGCGCCTCGTTCATATAGCGGACGGCTTCGGCATCCAGCAGCTCTAAAGCGGCTGGATTTAAACCAGAGCCAATAATTCCGAAAACCGCATCAGCTGCATTTGCTGTGGATTCGAAGGTTGACAAGACAGCACTAAAATGTTCTGGTAATGGAGCTAGGCGCAAAGTGGCTTCGGTGACCAATCCCAAAGTACCCTCAGAACCGATGATGAGGTGAGTCAGATCATACCCAGCTGATTGTTTAATTGAACGTGACCCCGTGCGAATAATTTCACCATTTGCCAAGACGACTTCTAAAGCCAAAATATTGTCGCGGGTTGCACCATATTTGATCGTGCGTGTGCCAGCGGCATTGTTGGCAATCATCCCGCCAATGGAGGCATTGGCGCCAGGATCTGGTGCAAAGAAGAGGCCATATTTTTCCAAGGTTTTGTTCATGTCTTTATAGAAGGTGCCTGGTTGAACGATCACTTGAAAATCTTCGGCATGGATGGTTAAAATCTTGTTCATTTGCTGGAAGTTAATGACGATTCCCCCATGAATGGGGATGGGATTGCCCTCCAAACTGCTGCCAGCACCCCAACCCACAATGGGAACTTGATGTTCATTGGCCAAAGCTGCAATTTTGCTAACTTCTGCTGTTGTTTGCGGCCAGACAACGACATCGGGCAAATGTTCTTCATGTGACGATTGATCGCGCCCATGCAGCGAACGTTCTGCTTGAGCTATCGATACCCGTTCATCGTCTAATATTTGTATCAACTCTTTGATTAATTGATTTTCCATGCCATTTTCTCCATTCTAACCCAGTTGGTAATTTACGTTGATCGTTTTCTGTGGATAATTGTAAGTGTAAACGGCCGTATTTAATAGCATAATCATTGAATAGATTGCGTATTGGTAAAAATGTATTGTTATGGATAATAAATTCAATCTTAGTGATGCTGAGGAAGAACTTAAACTCTTAAAAGCACGGATTGTAGAATTAGAGTTAGAAAACGAACAACTTCGCCAACAATACGAACAGGATTCCTATACAAAGACAGAGAAAGAACTAATCGATCTAATTTTTAAATCTACACCAGTATCTGTGGGTATTTCGCGTATGGCAACTGGTGAATTTCTGTATGCCAATGAACATTGTGCCAAGCTTTTAAGAACAACTGTCTCTGCATTGATTGGTCGTTCCTCAACTGAATTTTACGCAGATTTAACCCAGCGAAAGCATTTGGTCGAAAAATTTAAACGAGAGGGTTCACTTTCAAATGAAGAGGTTCGTTTTCGGCGTGTAGACGGTACACCCTATTGGTGTTTAATTACTTGGCGTCATATCAATTTTAATAATGAAGAATGTATTCTTTTTTGGGCTTATGATGTCGATCCTTTAAAAAAGGCAGAAGCAGCTTTGCATCACGCAATTGAAGAGATGGAAACACTGTACACGATTAACAGTCAATTGATTGAGGCTAAAAACTTAACAGAGTTGGTAAGTGCTTTGGTCGAACGAATACCCATTCCTGTGATCAATCGTGCGATCGTTTTGGTAATGAATTATGAAGGCAAAAAAGCAGATTCGCTGACTGTGCTTACCAATTGGTATCGTGGAGATGGTCAACCGCCGACAACTGTAGGAACCAACTATGTCATTGATGAAACATCGCGATTTCTGCAATTTTTGATGGGCAAAGAGCCTGTTTTTTTTGAAGATATGCAAGATGACACGCGTGTAGATGAGATTACCTATCAATATGCGGTGCAACTTAACATTCACGCGCTTTGCATTTTTCCATTGATTATCCGTGATCAGCATTTTGGTGTCCTTATCTTACAAGGGGATCGCCCTTATGCTTTTCCAGAAAAGGAGCTGCGCCTTTACCAATCGATGATTGGACAATTGGCAGCATCAATTGAAAACCGGTTTTTGTTTGAGCAAATGGAGCAGAAAGTGGCTGAAAGAACGGCCGAATTATTATCCATCAATTTGCAGCTGCAACAGGAAGTTGGTGAGCGCAAAAAAGCAGAAACGGCTTTGAAAAGCTACACCATCGAACTCGAACGCAGCAACCGTGAGTTGCAAGATTTTGCCTACCTTTCTTCCCACGATTTACAAGAACCTTTACGCAAGATCCAGGCTTTTTCTGATCGCTTGCAATTAAAGTATGTTGACGCTTTGGATGAAAAAGGGCTGGATTATTTGGCACGGATTCAAAATGCAGCCAATCGTATGCAGAAATTGATAGAAGCGCTGCTCATTTTTTCGAGGGTAACCTCGCAAGCCAAACCATTTTCTCATGTAAACCTGAATAAAGTGATTCACGGGGTTCTTGAAGATTTAGAATTTCAGATTGAATCTCAAAATGCAAAAATCAGTATCGCCGAACTACCAACTATTGAAGCGGATAAATTCCAAATGCGGCAGCTTTTTCAAAATTTAATTAGCAATAGTCTGAAATATCATCAACCAGACGAACCTCCTGAAATCAAGATAGAAGCAAAACTTAGTGAGGACGTTCCTGAGGGATATTGTCAAATTATTGTTTCCGATAAGGGTATTGGTTTTGAAGAGCAACATAATGAGCGTATTTTTCAAGTCTTTCAACGCCTTTACAACCGAGAGGCGTATGATGGAACAGGGGTTGGGTTGGCCGTTTGCCGTCGCATTGTAGAACGTCATCAAGGTTCTGTTTCTGCGCATGGCAAATTAGGGGAAGGAGCAACTTTTGTGGTCGAGCTTCCTATTCATCAAAGTTGATCGTAAATCATGATTTGCGTTTAACTGATGTTGCGAGTTCCTTCTAACTGTTTTTGTTTAAGTGCATAAGGCGCATCTAAATTAACGGGCGTTGTTCCGGTTGGTTCTAGTTCACCTGTGAGTACACGCAAAACTGCTTTTTGCATCATCAATTCGGGCGAATAGGCGTTGATGACACAGGGCATGTGGGGCATGTCGTAGATGAGATAGGGAGAACCGTAGGAAACAAGCAGCAATTGAGGATGATGGGAGTTGATTAAGGCCCATACCTCGCGCATGTAGTTGCCCGCAGGGCGAATGCGATTGGTGCCCCATGCGTGGGTAAATACCGCATTGAGAATGATGGCATCATATTGATTGACAAACGCATTGCTTTTGTGGAATTTCCCTAAATCGGTTTCGTTGAAATGGTCAACTGCAACACCATAAGCGCGCAGTAGATCGTCAAATTCGTTGACGTTGATGTCGGTATCGCCACGTAGATGGTAGCTGAGGATTTTCATACCGGGGGCAATTTTGAGGGGGAGTATATTGTGCCAATCGCGGACGAGGGTTACGGCCGTATCGGCAATTTGTTGACTAACCGCTTCAAACTTCTCTTTATCGGTGGTTGAAATGGCCGGGGATAGCCTTGTTTCGTGTAATTGCAACATCTCTTTCAATGCCAATATACGGCGCGCAGATTCTTCGATGCGTTCTGGTGATAAACGGCCGTTGGCCACAGCTTGTTTAATTGCCCTGAAATCATCATCTGCATTCGAGAACAAAATCATGTCACAACCCGCTTCAATCGCGGCGGGAACAATCTCTTCTTGTTTGCCAAAGGCCATCACACCACCCATATCCATCGCATCGGTAATGATGACCCCTTCAAAGCCCATTCGTTTGCGCAGCAAGTCGGTGAGGATGCGTTTGGAAAGCGTGGCTGGTGGGGCAAATTGCATATGATGGGCATTGCCCATGTCCCAAGCGGGGAGAGAGACATGACCAATCATCACACTCCATACCCCTAGATCAATCGCTTGCTGAAAGGTGTAACCGTATGTCTTGTCCCATTGCTCCATTGATAATGGGTTGAGAATGTTGCAAATATGAGAATCGCGATCATCGGCACCACAGCCAGGGAAATGTTTGACAGTGGCACACATTCCATTTTCCTGCATGCCGCGAATCATACTGTTCGCAAAACGCGCAATGCGCTGCGGATCATCGCCAAAACTCATGGTATTTGTCCCGGGACTGTAAGGATTGACATTGACATCTGCCACAGGTGCAAAGGCCCAATGAACGCCGAGGGCACGCCCCTCAACGGCAGCCGCGCGCCCCATTTCGTAAGCCAATTCTGGATTGTTGGTGGCTCCAACTGCCATCGTACAGGGGAAGATCGTTGCATCGAGAATCATCCGTCCCGCACCATGTTCTAGGTCTGAGGAGATGATGAGGGGAACGGCCGTATTGCTTTGCAGCCAATCTGTTGCGTTCTTAAACTCCTCGCGTGTTCCTGAGAATAGAAACATCCCGCCTGGCTCAACTTGCCCCATGGCCTTTTGCCATTCCACTGTAGAAGCTGATGGTTGGATATAGGGGTGGAGGAGCTGACCGATTTTTTGCTCAAGCGTCATTTGCTTGAGGGTGGTATTCACCCAATCAGAATGGAGAGAAAGCGACGGGAATTTTTGCATGAGTATATCCAAATTAGGCCGCTGCACTGGCCAAAGTTGAAATCATTAAGAAGGTGCAACAACAAGAAAAGGCAAAAGTGCCTACCATTGGCACTAAAATAGTGCCGATAGATTTGCCCGGCGTTAGCTGATGCGCTACTCGCAAAGCAAAATAAGTGAGCACAAATTGATAACCGAAAATGATTAAGTTTATAAATAAGCCAACGATGGGTAGAAACGAAGCAATGACCTTGATAATAGTTAAAGGCGTGTAATATGTAGAGATGAGGTAAGTTTGTTGGCTAAAATCGCCATTGCCACCAAAAACACGAGCTATCACCCACAAGATGCCCGAGCCAATTAAGAAGAAAATAGGGAACAAGATCACCCCGAGCAAGAGCCCAAATAGCAAGCTGTTGCGAAACGAGTCACTGGCAAGTTGGGCCAAAAACTCTTCGGTCACTGCGTCGGACATGCCGCTTGTATTGAGGAATTCCGTATAAACATCAATGAAATCTTGCACAGGGTCAAAAACTAAAAAGGTAATCGCTTGGGCAATGAAGTTGATCAAGGCCGCAGCCACGACCCAAATGAGTGCGGTTGTTAAATTGGCGTTGGGATTTTCTTTTTCGGCGGCAAAGGTTGCTTCACTGGGTTGGGTTAAGACATTGCGCCAAATGGTGATTGAGTTTGATAAGTCCATGTTGTCCTCATAGAAATTGTAATTGCTTAGGTGCCATTTCGATCTTGCTCTGCAAACGTTGCAGAAATCTTTGGTGTGACGATGTGCTTGAGAAGAATCTCTCTTGGTAACACTCATCAAAATGACATTGCGTATCGTAAAAGTAATCAGACGATATTATACCTCTTTCTACGAAAGGCTTTAGGGTAAGTTGTTGGTTTTGCGATAAGTCTCCGGCACTTGTTGAGTTTTCTCTTTGAAAGAGAAGTGGCAAATTAAGTGCCGGGGACTTTTGTAGAGTTGTTGGTGGATTCTTGTAGACTGTTTACAATTGGATAATTATGTATTTTGTTGAAGTCCTTGTTTTTGTCTCGATTTTATATTTTGTTATACGGCCGATTTACAATGCGTTTTTGTTTACACGGCCGTTACGCTTTCGTATCAGCTTTTTTACACCAACAAGTCTCGGTGTGGAATATGAAGATATTTCCTTGACGAGCAAGGATGGCACTATCTTGGATGGCTGGTACATCAAATCGCGTAATGGGGCGGCGGTGATTTTGCTGCATGGACACAGCGGCAATCGCTTGGCGATGAATTACCATGCGGAAGCGCTGCTCAAAGCGGGATATGGGGTATTGGCTATTGATTTACGAGCCCACGGCAATAGTGGCGGCAAACGATTTGCGCGTAGTCAATCTGAG
>JBNKHS010000222.1:0-7294 GCA_050290485.1 Promineifilaceae bacterium (SeqCode)
GAAGCAGTCCAGTTCGATCAGTTAATCACCTATCTTGATGAAAGTGTAGCTTTACTCAAACCCACATTGGCACAAATGACAGACGAGCAAATAGACACCTTACACACCAATTATCGTGGTGAAAAGAGTCGGTATGATCATGCTAAAGGCTTTCATTGGCACGAGGCATTTCACCTTGGTCAACTTGAAATCTTGCAAGCTTTTATTAGTTCTCAACGTAAATAGAATTAGGATCTGAATTAAAGAATATGAAAATCACTGATGTTACAAAAAATAATCCACCGCTTCATCCCAAATGCCCTTATTGCGAACAAAAGCTAAAAGAAGTATTTCGGCTTAAGTCAGGAAGTGTATTGAGGGATAGAATCCAGTATTGTTTTATATGCCCCCATTGTGAAAAAGTTTTAGGTTTTTCTACACTCTAGATGCATTATGTCAATATGTATACAAGCACAATTTATGAAGTACCTGCGTGATGGCAGGCGACCAAGTGGGGCATAACGGCCGTTCCTAAATCACGCACCTCAGGAATATCTGTCTTGCAGATGTCGGTGGCAATGGGGCAGCGCGGGTGAAAACGACAGCCTTGTGGCGGATTGGCCGGATTAGGTACATCCCCTTCTAAAATGATCCGCTGCCGTTTCGACTCTACCTTAGGGTCAGGAATGGGAATGGCGGAGAGGAGCCCTTGAGTGTATGGGTGTAACGGCCGTTCAAACACAGCATCTCGCTCACCCAACTCCACAATCTGACCCAAATACATCACAGCCACGCGATCACTCAGATAGCGTACCATCGCCAAATCGTGGGCAATAAAGAGATAGGTCAGCCCCAACTCCTTCTTTAAATCATCGAGCAAATTAACAACCTGTGCTTGAATAGAAACATCCAAAGCAGAAATCGGTTCATCAGCGACAATAAATTTAGGGCTGAGCGCCAAGGCGCGGGCAATACCAATTCGCTGCCGCTGTCCCCCAGAAAATTCATGGGGATACCGATTGGCGTAGACTGGATTCATCCCTACCAAGTCGAGCAGTTCGGCAATACGCTTCATACGCGCCGCTTTGTCGCCCCAATTGTGCACAATCAGCGGCTCTTCTAAAATCTCGCCAACGGTCATTCGTGGATTGAGCGACGCATAAGGATCTTGGAAGATGATTTGCATTTGACGACGTGCATCGCGCAAGGCTTCATCATCTAATTCAGCAAGATTTTGGCCTTCAATAACGACCTCTCCTGCAGACGGCCGTATCAATTGCAACAACAATCGTCCTGTCGTCGATTTACCACAACCACTCTCACCAACAAGGCCAAGCGTTTCACCTTCATAAATCTCAAAGTCAAGCCCATCGACAGCACGAACAGCCCCAATCTGTTTGTTACGCCAACCACGTCGAATAGGGAAATGTTTTTTCAGACCACGAACTTGCAGCAATGTTTTTCTCTTGGGAGCGGCCCCATTATCAGATACGGCCGTTTCTACGGTGGGTAATGTTTCTTCTATCATGCGTATTCTCCCAAGGCTTTTCTTGTTTTTGCGTCATCCATCACATCTTGCCAACGCCAACAGGCGGCAAAATGGTCAGGGGCTACTGGCTGCAGTAACGGCCGTTCCGCATTACATTTATCAATCGCAAAACGACAGCGTGGCGCAAAGGGGCAATGATCCGCCTCCTCCAACAAATCAGGCGGCGACCCTTCAATTGGAATGAGACGCTGCCGTTCCTTCAAATTGAGTTTAGGTAAAGATTCCAACAAACCCAATGTATATGGGTGGCTCGTCTGTTCATATAAATCAGCCACTTTGGCCTGCTCCACAATATGTCCCGCATACATCACCGAAACCTTATCAACCAAACTGGCGACCACACCCAAATCATGCGTAATCCAAATCACAGACATCCCCAATTTGCGCTTCAAATCTTTTATTAAGTCCACAATTTGCGCTTGAATGGTCACATCGAGGGCAGTTGTCGGTTCATCGGCGATAAGCAAGGCAGGGTTGCAAGACAACGCCATGGCAATAATGATTCGCTGCCGCTGCCCACCAGAAAATTCGTGGGGATAATCTTCTAAACGGCCGTTTGCATCAGGAATACCTACCAGCGTCAATAGCTCAGCAGCCCGTGCTTTGGCTTCCGCCTTGCTCAAATTCATGTGTATCCGCAAACTTTCCATCACTTGTTTACCAATCGGCAGCACAGGATTGAGAGAAGTCATCGGATCTTGAAAAATCATTGCTATCTCCCGTCCCCGAATTCGGCGCAGCTCTCTGTCTGACTTTTTTACCAAATCCTCGCCAGCAAACAAAACCTGCCCATCCACAACTTTGCCAGGAGGAGAAGGCACTAGCCCAATCAAAGAGAGCGCACTCACCGATTTGCCACAGCCGCTTTCGCCAACAATCGCCATCGATTCCCCTTCTTCTAGGGTATAAGAAATACCATTTACCGCATGAACAATGCCATCTTGTGTATAAAAGCGGGTTGTTAAATTTTCTACGTTCAGTAATGTTGTCATATTTCGCTCTTTTCAGTTTTCACTATTCAGTGGTCAGTTTTCAGTGAACAAACAAACTGAAAACTGGTTTCTGAAAACTGATGACTAAGATACAGTTGCACCTGCTTTTTCGGTCGTTGCTAAATCGAAAGAATACTTCGGCTTGCGCCACCAAACCCGTCGCGGACGAGTCACATCCATTTGGCGCCGTAATCCTTCGCCCAGCATATTAAAAGCAAATATTTGCAAGAAGATCACGCCGCCCACAATGGCAACTTCCCACGGCGTCAACAGCATTTTGTTCCAAAAATCAGACAGCATTTGCGCCAACTCGGGAAAACCAGCGGTCAAGCCCACAGCGACTAATGTAGGACTATTGGGATCTTCTGACATGCGTACAAAGGCATCACCAATGAACATGCCCAAAAAGCCCAGTTCAGCAATAACAAGCAAGGTTGCCGCTAACTCAAAAGCGATCAAGGCAGGCAGTGTAGGCCACAGCTGCGGCATGATGTAACGGCGCAAAATACCAAATGGCTTCACCCCAACTGATTTTGCCCCTTCGATGTATGGGGCTTGTTTGGTCACAAGGGTGTTGCTTTTCACATAAACGGCCGTATTCGCCCACCCAGTTAACACCAAGGCCAACATAAAATTCGTCAAAGAACGTTCACCTAAAAACGCCAAAACCGCCAAGGCAAATAACAAAATCGGAACCGCCAAACTAATATCCGTCAACACATCAACAATACGCTCCGTAATACCGCCAAACCAACCAGAAGCCAACCCCAATATTACGCCAAACACAATACGCAACGTGGCAATAATCACACACAAAAGCAGTGTAGGCCGAATCGCATACATCATCCGGCTAAATACATCGCGTCCTGCATTGTCTGTCCCCAATACAAATTGATCGAGCGTAAAGGGGGGTACTGGCAAACGGGTTGGAATATACATCTTTTCGCCAACAAAAATGATCTCGCTAAAGACCTGCATGGGATCTTGTGTGGCCAATTGCTTGCCAAAAATGGCAATAAACACAAAAAAACCTGTCAACGTTGCCCCAATATAAAGTGGATAATTTCTTGAACTCGTCTTTTCCATAATCTTCATTCACCTCGCCCGTTTAGGCTAAAGCCACCTCAGCCTCATCGTCAGCTACATGACTCAACCGTGGATCAAGTTTGTAGGCCAGCGCACTGGCAAACAAATCTGCAATCAAAAGCCAAGAACCTAAAATAACAGCAACAATGGCAATTAAATTGGGGTTACCAAAGAATTGCCCCGGAGGACGAGCATCCAAACGCAAACCAAGTGTAAACAAGAACACGCGACCAATACCTGGCCATAAGAAAATTGCTTCGACAATGACCAATTCGCCCACCATTAGGCGCAATGCCTCACCAATCGTAATAAGAACAGGAGCAAGCATATTAGGCATGGCATGAGCTGTAAATAATTGTGTCCAACTAAGCCCTTTACTACGCGCAACTTGAATGTAATCCTTCTGCAACTCATTTTCGAGCAAGTTAGCCGTAACTTTGGCCAAATGGAAAGTGGGCTGCATCGCTAACACAATCACAGGCAAGATCAAATGATTATCTAGCCCAAAGCCACTCAATGGTAAAAAGGACTCTTTTGCACCGGTATACAGAACCTGATAGACCATGAACGAAAGTAAAATCGCCCCAAACACAAAACCTGGCATCGATGACCCAGCTGACAAAAATGTGAGGGCCAAGGGGTGCATCCGCTTGGTTTTGCGCGAAATAGATAAAAAGCCAAACAACAAGCCAAAAAAGATAGTAGCTAACATGGCTGTGCCTAGCAAAATCAGGCTGTTGCGAATGGGCGTCGTAATGACATCGGCAACTGTTGTGCGGGCCACATCGCCTAAATCGCCCTGTAATAAGCCTTGCAGATAAGCTACATATTGGCTTTCTTCAACTTCTCCTGCTTGCCCTGCTGGTGAGAAAAAGACACGCGGATGAATTAGGGCGTAATGATAGGCAACGAAGTTAAGCAAAATTAAAATGATGATCATCAAGATCAGTTTTCGGGTGATGAGCTTTAACACATTGATCTCTCCTTTGGCAGCCAGGTATCAGCTTACAATAATCACTCTTCTACTGGTGTAAATGACTCTATATTCCAGAATCCGTCGGGATAAGCAATGGCATTAGGATAGCCATAATTTGAATTAAAGGTAATATCGACATCGCTTGCCGGTAAACCCAATTCACCTACAGTGGCAGCAATATCAAGCATCTGGTCAACTGTAAATTGAGTCGCGTCAACGTCACGTAATATGCAATCTTCTATAGGGAAACAGCTCTGCTTTGAATCTGTGACTTCCCCGTTTTCGACCGTGATTTGCAAGATTTGTACGTTCCATGTTGGTTGTGAATATCGTACTTGCATGGTGTAATTTGTTATATTCTGTTTGTCCCACAGGGCTTGTGCTTGCGCAAGTTCTTCACTGAAAATAGTGGGATCAATGGTTGCCTCTGCGTCAGCCATGACTTTGGGTGCTAATGCTTCAGCGGGTGTTAAGGTGGAAACGGCCGTTTCCGACCCACGGCCGCAACCCACCAGAAATAACATGGGTAGCCCAATTAAGAGGGTGATGATTTTCAAGGGGTTTTGCATCTCCATCTCCTACATATCTCGCCATCTACCACACCAACGACAAGATACGGCCGTACTGCCTAAACTATCAATTGTTGACTCACAAAAGGGTGAGTGGAAAGCTCTATTTTTTGCTATTGGGTTTGTGCCACCAATTTTCCAAGTTGATGGCTAACATATTAGACGAAGCAAACAGAAAAAGTTTGATCTATGTTTGCAAACTTCATATTTTCTTGTACGCTGAAACTTATCAAATTGGTCAAATTTTGCAATTATGAATTTGTTTGCCCCCCGTTTTCCTATTTGTTATAATGCCCACCTAGTTCGGGGCATAGCGCAGCTTGGTAGCGCGCTTCACTGGGGGTGAAGAGGGCGTGGGTTCAAATCCCGCTGCCCCGACAGGTTTGAATAAAACGCCGCGTAAGCCATTACGTGGCGTTTTTTATTTAACATAAATAGGATTGCATCCCCTCATTATCATCTGCTCGATTACGTAGTGCGTAGTGCGTAGTGCGTAATTTAAAATTTTATGCACTATGTACTACGTACTACGCACTAAAAAAATCCTATGACAACAGAAACAAATGGAAACGCAAGAGCAAATAAAATTCGTAAAATTGTAACTATTGCCCTCATTCTTGTTGGACTCATTCTGGTTGCGATGTCATTAACAGCCGAATTTCTAGGCGTTGATCTCACCCCAGGATTTGGGATCGTACAAATATTTCAACTCCTTTTAGGGATTAGCTGTTTAACCTTGGGGGTTTTTATCGCCATTAGCAAAAAACGACAAGGCGCTCCTAAATCATTGCAAGCAGACATCGGGGCACGACTGGCAGCAACCGGACTCGTTTTCGCTTATGTTACAGGGCTATCTGACTTGTTTTCAATTGGCACACACATCCAACCCCGTTTTGAACGGCCGTTTGTGGGACCATTACAACTCGGGGGCATCATTCTCTCTGTTCTTGTTATTGTTGCTGGACTTTTACTTTATTACACAAGTCGGGGCAGCGCTGACCGTCATAAATCCTCAATGGATTTCACGCTCACTGGCGAGGAACAATAAGCAGGCAGCAAGTTTTGCGCTTGCAAATTAAGCAGGAATCGCGTCATGCCCACCTACAGGGACATGACATTCTTGTTTAACTTATTGCAAACCTGTAAGCAAAAATTCTTGATTGAGCACCCGGAAAATTGCCGTCGGCATCGGTGGACGCTGATACGTGAAAAAGTACGTTATCGATTGTCCAGGAGCAATTGTCCACGGAAATGAAGGGTTGGTCGATTGGATTAACCAAACCGATCCATCTTCTGTTGTCAAACTCACATCATTAGCCGTGACGGTAATCGGTTGCGACCCATTATTGGCCACATTGCCACTTAAGATTAAACTGGTCAAGTCAGGCGAAACATCTGCTCGGGTTAAGGTGACAGAGGTCCCTTGAACGGCCGTATTTCTCCCCGCAAATGGTAACAGCACATACACTTGAGACCCTGTATCCGTGCGCGTGACGACCCAACTCAACGAATTGCCGCTTAAATTAATTGGAATCTGATACCCAGCCGTGGCCACAAAAGATTGATTCGAATTCAAAAAGCCAGTCAGCGGTGGATAATTCCCAATTTGGCTGGCGACCTGATTGACCGCATACCGATTTCCGAGATCATCAATCAATGTCAGATCAAGCTTGGTCGAGTCAAATGCGGTTAAACCCACATTGCGCACTTCAAAGTCAACCATGAAAAAAGCAAAGCCCGGGCCAATTTCAGGACGATCAACAATGTAGGATGTGGAAACGGCCGTAACCTGAACATCTCCCAACTGCGCCGTCTCCCCCAAACTCACCACATTCTCTTCCGTTTCCGTACCAGAACTTGACAATTGAAAACGCCCAGTCACCACGAGTCGCTCTTGTTCACCCTCTTCTAACAAAATAAGGGTGATGCTCGGTTGGCGCTGCTCATAAATTTCAAGATCAGACACCTCAGCAGGTAGCCGCGATTCAAAAGCAAATGTAAAGGTAGCTCCAGACTGCGTGCCCACTTTAATCTCATCCCCCGCCCCTAACGCCTCAAGTACGGCTTTATTCTCTGTCGAATTTGGCAGCCCAAAAACATAATTCACAATCGTACCGAACAGCCAAACACTCTGGTCCTCACC
>JBNKHS010000223.1:0-7271 GCA_050290485.1 Promineifilaceae bacterium (SeqCode)
ATATAACGGCCAAGCGATCCAAATCCAAATTTTGCGCATCACCTACATTCAAAAGTATTTGACCTGAATTCGCAGTTAACATCACATCAAATGCACCAGTGTCAGCTCGTAACGAATCTAACCGCTGCTTGACATCATTCGACAGTTTTACTTCAACTTGCTCAACGTTGCCAGCAGGAACGGCCGTATCTACCTTTGGGACATCACCATATAATGCTTGGTGAACGGCCGTTAACATACTATCAGTATCCAGAGGCTTTTTAAAATAGCGGAAAACACCAAGTTCCTCCGCCTCTTTTTCCCCCTGCGGCGACGTATAAGCCGTGATCATAATCACAGGTAAATCACGTCCTAACTTCTTAATCCGACGCGCCAAATCAAACCCACTCATGCCAGGCAAACGCACATCAGTAATCAACAAGTCAAAATGAGAACGTCGCAATTCAAGCAAACCTTCCTCACCAGAAGGCACAGCCAAAACCTCATAATCTTGACCCGACACCTCAAGCATCGATCGCAAAAACTCCAACATCTCAAAATGATCATCAACTACCAAAATTTGTTTTGCCTCAGCCATAATTTCCCTAAATAAATATCTTGTGAAGGATTAACTTTTTACAACAAGTGAAAAAAAGATCTAATTAACACTACTCAATTCATATATATTCACTCGATAATCCACAATACTTGTCTCTACCTTCTCTAAACATATATGTATAAGCAAAAAAATTGAATAGCACAAAATTCTTACCAACCATTATAGAAGGTTATACCGCAAGAAAACAAGTCAATAAAAAAGACCCGCAAAAGCGGGTCTTTAAATCAAAATACGAATCAAGCCCTACGCCTGTCCAACCTCAGTAAAAGCAACAGCTGCATCTTCACCAACGTTTTCCAAGGTCAACTTGCTAGCACCTTTCTCGCCAGTTTCCAATAACCAACAAGCTGCGTAATGCTCATCCCCATAATCCTTGAAAACAGGCTCTTCTTCTGAACATTTATCAAAAGCAAGTGGGCACCGCGTATGGAAGCGACATCCTGAAGGAGGGTTCAATGGACTTGGAACCTCACCTTGTAAGATAATTCGTTGTCTCCTAATCGTAGGATCTGGAATAGGAATAGCAGTCATTAAGGCTTGCGTATAAGGATGCAATGGATCTTCATACAAATCATCACGACTTGCCATCTCCACCATCTTGCCCAAATACATCACACCAACACGATCGCTAAAATGTTCAACCACACTCAAATTGTGCGCAATAAACAAGTACGTTAAACCAAAATCTTTTTGTAATTCCTTCAAAATGTTCAGCACCTGTGCTTGAATAGACACATCCAATGCAGAAACAGGTTCATCACATACAATAAATTTCGGTCGTAATGCCAAAGCACGCGCAATACCAATCCGTTGTCGCTGACCACCAGAAAACTCATGCGGATAGCGCCGTGCATGATCAGCACGCATCCCCACACGGGTTAACATTTCCACAACAATATCATAACGCTCTTGCCCATTTTTATCTGTGTGAATCCGTAACCCTTCAGAAATACTTTCACCAATTGGCATACGTGGATCTAAAGAAGAGTAAGGATCCTGAAAAATAATCTGAATATCTTGACGCATCTTCTTCAACTGAGAAGATTTTAAATCAAACAAATCCTGACCATCAAAAATTACATTTCCCGAAGTTGCCGGAATCAACCGTAAAATCGTACGACCAATCGTCGTTTTTCCACAACCTGATTCGCCCACAAGGCCAAATGTCTCACCTTCATAAATAAAAAATGAAACATCATCTACAGCTTTCACATATGCTCTAACACGCTGTAACAACCCCGCACGAACAGGGAAATACTTTTTGAGATTGTTTACCTCAACAAGGACTTTTTTGCCTTTTTGAGGGGCTTTAACTCCATTTAAATTGATTTCGTTTGCCATTATCCCCTAATCTCCTCTATTCATACAACCAGCAACGCACATAATGTTGTGAAGCTACCATCTTTAATTCAGGTTCTTCCTGAGTACATATTTCCAATTCATTTTCAACCCGCGGAAGACAACGTGGCGCAAATTTACACCCATGCGGAAGATCAATCAAATTGGGGACAGAACCTGGGATTGTTATGAGTTCCTTATCAGACTCACCCAGCACAGGGGTAGAGCCGATAAGTGCTGCTGTATATGGATGCTGCGGATTTGCAAACAACTCAATAACCGACGCTTGTTCCACAACGCGCCCAGCATACATCACGGTCACCCGATCACACATTTCAGCGACAACACCTAAATCATGTGTAATCAAAATGATAGATGTTTCCATCTTAGAGCGTAAATTACGCATCAAATCCAAAATCTGTGCCTGAATCGTCACATCTAAAGCAGTTGTGGGCTCATCAGCAATCAATAGTTCAGGCACACAAGCCAACGCCATAGCAATCATCACGCGTTGCGCCATACCACCAGACATCTCATGTGGAAATGAATTTACACGAGACTCCGGTTCGGGGATACCAACCATTCCCAATAACTCTACGGCTCGCTTTTCACCAGCTTCCTTACCTAAATCTTGGTGAATATGTAACACCTCTGACAATTGATCACCAACTCGAAAAACAGGATTCAGGCAGCTTTGTGGCTGCTGGAAAATCATAGAAATACGATTCCCACGAATATGGGTCATATCTGATTCAGACAAATCTAATAAATTCTGGTTATCAAAAATAATTTCGCCCTCAACGATTTTACCAGGTTGACCAACCAACCGCATAATAGACAATGAGGTCACGCTTTTTCCACAACCAGACTCCCCAACGATACCTAAGACCTCTCCACGTTTAACTGTAATATCGACACCGTCAACCGCACGTACAACGCCAGCCTCGGTGAAGAACTGGGTCTTGAGGCCTTTTACTTCAAGAATGTTGCTATTATTATTCTCCACTATATCAATCCTCTTCCCAACAATTACAATTTAAGGCGAGGGTCAAGCGCATCACGCAAGCCATCACCCAAGTAGTTAAACGCCAACACCGTGATGAAAATCAACAAGCCAGGATACAACGCCTTCCACGGTGCAGTGAACATATCCTTCTGCACATCCTGCAACATATTGCCCCAGGTAGCCACTGGCTGCTGAATACCAAATCCCAAAAAGCTCAAGGCAGATTCCAACAAAATCACACCACCCAAGCCCAAGGTTGCATTCACAATAATCGGCGGAATCGCATTGGGCATCATGTGCCGCGTGATGATTTGCAAATCACCCATTCCCAACGCCTTGGAAGCTTCGGTGAACTCCATGTTGCGCAGCTTCAAGACCTCCGCCCGCGACAGACGACATGCCCCTGTCCACCCCAACACGGCCAGAATGGCAATAATCACCGCTGCCTGACTCCATTCGGGGGGCAGAAAACTAATGCGCAAATCGCGCAAAATCGAGGAGAGTACCAACAACAAGGGTAAAGAAGGCAGAATGATAATAAACTCCACAATCCGCTGAATCCCACTGTCGATCCAACGCCCATAATAACCAGATACTGACCCCAAGAAGAGCCCAAATGTCTCGGCAATCAAAGTCACCGAAAAAGCAATCACCAAGGAGAGTCGTCCAGCCACCATCAAGCGGTAGAGCACATCACGACCCAACTCATCCGTTCCTAAAGGATGTTCGGAGGATGGCGCTGCATTGCGGCTGGCTAAATCCTGGGTGTCTCGACTGTAAGGGACTTCTTCCCCCTTGGACACATTGTAGTATGTCCGTTGTTCCATGATGATCGGGCCAATGGCCACAAACGTAATGATCATCCCCAACAAAATGAGGCTGGCTGTGGCCAACTTATGACGACGCAACCGTTTCCAGTAGGTAATCATAATATGCTCTGGCTTGGATGTGACCATCGCATCTGCTTGTAATTTATTTGCATCTATCTTTGCTACAGACATAGTTTTTCCTTTTGTAGCCTTTAGTCCTCGGCAAACAGCTGTCAGCTAGATTCCCGAAGCTGAGAGCTGACGACTAACCGCTAACAGCTCCTCTATTCAAACCGAATCCGTGGGTCGACAACGGTGTACAACACATCCCCAACCAAGGTGGCAATGACGACCAATATCGCCGTGATGAACAGCAACGCCATCACAATCGGCCAATCGTCACGGTTGAGGGCATCGATGTACAAACGCCCAATGCCGGGATAGTTGAAGATCGTTTCGGTGATGATAGCCCCGCCAAAGATGCCCGGAATTTGGAAAACCACAATGGTAATCAACGGAATCAAGCCATTGCGGGCGGCATGACGCATGATCACCACCCGTTCGCGCAACCCTTTGGAGCGAGCTGTACGCACATAATCTTGACGCAAGACCTCAAGCATTGAGGAGCGCATGAAGCGACTCCAGCCAGCCAAATAGAGTAAGGTAAGCACCATCACCGGCAAGAAGAGGTGGATGGCGCGGTCGGCCAAGGAACGTGGTTGGATGTTGAGCACATCTTGGATGCTGCCAGCTACCACACGGGTGGTAAAGACATCGCCTGTGGGGAAGAAGGGTAAGCCCCACTCTTTGAATTTGAGTCCGAAGAGGATCACCACCAATAAACCAAACCAGAAGATGGGCATGGCGATGCCAAAGAAGCTGAAGGTGGTGACCGCATAGTCTAAACGGGAGTATTGTTTGACTGCAGAAATGATGCCAATCGGGATGGCGATGATCAAGGAGATGACCGTCACAGTCGCCATCAGGATGACGGTGTTGACCACTCGTGACCCAATCACGGAGGTGACTGATTGCCCTCGTGCTAAGGACCAGGATTCACCCCAATCCCAGCGAATGACCCCACCGTTGCAGGGGTTCCCTCGTACGGGGTCGGCATCTGTATTGGTACCGCCAGCTGCTTGACAGGTTGGGGATTGGAAATCTGCCCAGGTGCCCGTTTCAAACATCTTGTCTGCGGATCCGGGGTTGCCGATGGCGGCGCCGACTTCATCAAGCCAATCTTCACCAAGCATCCAGGTGAGATAAGCCAGGTAGAATGGTTTATTGAGACCGAGGGTTGCTTCCAGACGCGCGATGTCTTCTTCGCTAAGTCGGTCTTTGGCGTCTGCTGCCAAATTCAGCCCCGACAGCGGACCTCCAGGCACAGCATTGAGCAATCCATAGATCGCAACCGTCGCAAACAAGACGACTACTATCATCTGAAGTCCTCGTCGAATTAGATAATTCGTCATTTCTGCTTCTCCTTATGAACTATGTTCGTGCTTATATTTTGGGTAGGTTGGATTTGTGCTTTTCTACCTATTGAATAGGATACGGCCGTTTTCCCCCAATTTCTAATGTCATTCTGTATCAAAACTGTATCAAAGTTGGTTTTGACTTATTAGGAGAGTGGTGAGAGTATTTTAGTGATGCGTGATGCGCTGATGAGGATTTTGCTTTGAGTGAATCTTTTGCTTTTGTGGATGTATTAGAAAAATATGTGGCCCGTTCGGGGTACACAACTGGCCAATTGGCGAAATTGTCTGGCATTCCAAAACCGACAATCGTGAATTGGTTGGAGGGGCGTGTGCGTCGTCCTCGTGGGTTTAAAGATTTGTTGCGTTTAACGGCCGTTTTGCATTTAAACGAACAAGAAGCATCAGAGCTGCTTAATGCAGCCGGGCAGCCATCGATCAATGAACTGAGAGCGACATTATTGCAAAAAGAAGATCTCGATTTGGCAAATTTATTGCAATATTGGGAATTGGTTGATCCGAAACCACAAGCAAATTCAGCACCGTTTCAGGTAATGAGTGATTTGCCCCATTTTGTGGGGCGTGATGTCGAAATTGCTGCCATTCGGGCAGCTATTGAACGTAAAGAAGCTCCTGTTTATAGCATTCACGGCATGGGAGGCATCGGGAAGACGGTGTTGGCAGTGCATTTAGCTTATCTTTTGCGAGATACTTTCCCCGATGGTGTGTTGTGGGCACGTGTTGATACATCAGACACCCTCTCAATTTTGAGCACATTCGCGGCTGCATTTGGTCACGATCTGAGTCAGTTTGGTGATGTGGACAGCCGTAGTCGGGTCGTGCGCGAACTGTTAGCAAGCCGGCAAGTATTGATCATTTTAGATAACGTAGAATCGAGTGAGCAGGTGAAGCCCCTGTTGCCACCCACGGGGGATTGTGCCGTTATTGTAACCACCCGCCGTCACGACTTATCGGTGACACGCCGTGCCAAGCGATTTATTTTAGAACCATTTGATGTGCATAAAAAAGAGTCATTATTACTTTTTGCAGAATCTTTAGGCAAAGAGCGTATTGCTAAAGAAGAGGATCTGTTTAAAGAGATTGCTGATCTTTTGGGGCATTTACCCTTAGCAGTAGATGTCGTTGCTAGCCGCTTGGCCTTTGAGCCAGGGTGGTCAACGGCCGAATTTTTGCAACGAATGCGGCAGGAAAAGCGGCGCTTACAAGAGCTCGAATTTGATGATCAAAGTGTACGCCTTTCTTTTAATACCAGCGTCTCTCTTTTAACTGAAGGTGAACAACAAATTTTCGCATCTTTGGCACTGTTTGCAGGGGATGATTTTGCGGATGTGGCCGTTGCCCAAATTATGCAGATTCCACTTGATCAAGTTGGTGACGTGCTGCGCCGCTTGTTTGCTTTGTCCCTGATTCGACAAGGGAGAGAACCAAATCGGTATCGGCTTCACTTTTTATTACGTGATTTTGCCTTGCAGATGTGGCTCGTATTGTCTTTGGATGAGAAGGAATTAGCCACCCGATTTGTAGCCTATTTTGTAGAGTTTATGCAATCGCAGAAGGTAGATAACCAAACTGTACGTATTGAGCAGCAAAATATTATCAGTGCCTTGCGCATAGCCAATAAATACAGTATGCAGGATCAGCTGATTGCCGGCGTACAAGCTTTTTATCCTTTTTTGGAAGCATGGGGATTGTATACGTTAGCCCAAGAATTTTTGCAGATGGTTCATGATTGTGAAGCGGTACAATCAAATCAACCAGCTCAATTATCGCTATATCATAATTGGGGACGGCTGGCGCAGCGGCAAGGGGAATATATTGATGCGGAGACAGCGTTGGAAACGGCCGTTTCCCTTGCGCGATCCTTAGATGATCAAGAAAAGCTCAGTCAGTTACTGCGAGCGTTGGGGGTGTTGGCCGCGCGGCGTGGTGACTACGTGTTAGCCGATGCCTATTATAAAGAAGGGTTGTCTTTGGCTCACCAGTTCGGCCAGGGGGGCATTGTTAGCAATTTCTTGCGCGGACTT
>JBNKHS010000224.1:0-7270 GCA_050290485.1 Promineifilaceae bacterium (SeqCode)
TTCACTTCCTGTTTTATCAATTTCACCAAACTGTTCCATCAGTTTAAAACATGATTCACCAAACAACATCATAGTTTCATAGTAGCGATTTTACCCATCTAACTTTGTTTCTTAGTCGCAAGCACTTTTTGCTTGCATAAAATAACCAACGTTAACATTCGTTGGTGTAAAGGAGCGTATCTATGTCTGAACCTTTCTTAGCCGAAATCAGAATCGTGGGGTTTAACTTTGCCCCGCGTGGCTGGGCATTTTGTGATGGTCAAATTTTGCCTATCAATCAAAACCAGTCACTTTATTCGCTTTTAGGAACAACCTACGGGGGAGACGGCCGTACCTCTTTTGCGCTTCCTGATCTACGCGGACGTGTCCCGATTCATGTCGGGGCAAGTAACGGAAATCACCACACACTTGGTCAAAAGAGTGGTGAGGAAACCCATACTTTAGCCACAAATGAAATGCCACAACATACCCACAATATTCAAGCATCCTCATCTACAGCAAATCAAAACAGTGCTGAAAACAACTTGCTTGCAAAGTCAGGGCAAATCTATCGCCAGACAGGAACGCAAGTTAATATGATGAATGGCACAATGACCAATATGGGTGGCGGACAGGCACATGATAATATGCAGCCCTACCTGGCCCTCAACTTCTGTATCGCCTTACAAGGGCTTTTCCCATCACGTAACTAAGGAGGAAATTATGTCAGAACCATTTGTTGGTGAAATTCGTATGTTCGCTGGAAATTTTGCACCACGCGGCTGGGCATTTTGTGATGGACAACTCCTTGCTGTTTCGCAGAATGATGCCCTATTCTCGTTATTGGGTACGATTTACGGTGGAGACGGCCGTACGACCTTCGGTTTGCCCGACTTACGCGGACGCGTTCCGATTCATGCAGGAACTGGCCCAGGGCTTTCTCCTCGTCGTTTAGGAGCAAAGGCGGGTGCTGAAAATGTAACCCTGACCACCAATCAATTACCATCTCATACACACCCAGTTCAAGGCACATCCGATCCAGCTGATTCCACAGACCCCGCTACGCGGTTACCCGCGCAAGCAACCACCATTAACCTGTTTGCGAGTAGTGCGCCAACCGTTAATTTTGCTTCGCAAGCTGTTCCAAATGTTGGTGGCTCTCGTTCCCACACAAACTTGATGCCATTCTTGTGTATCAATTTTATTATTGCCTTATTCGGCATTTATCCATCGCGTCATTAAGGAGGAAAATATGTCAGAACCATTTATTGCAGAAATTCGGATTTTTGCTGGAAATTTTGCGCCACGCGGCTGGGCATTTTGTGATGGACAACTCCTTCCTATTTCGCAAAACACAGCCTTGTTTTCGCTTATCGGAACAACGTACGGAGGAGACGGCCGTTCAACTACTGCTCTACCCAACCTTCAAGGACGTGCGCCAATGCATCCTGGGCGTGGGCCAGGCCTTACATCACGTAGACTGGGACAAAGAGGTGGGGTTGAAACTGTGACTCTCACTGAAGCCGAGATGCCTTCACATAACCATACACTAAGGGCAACTGTTGCCCGTGGTGGGGTTAGCACACCGACAGGGAACGCATTCAATACCTCTTCAGGTGAAACTGCATACCATACTCCTGACAATCTTGTGGGCATGTCTTCAGCTATGGCAGCAAATACAGGAGGCAGTCAGGCTCACAATAATATGCAACCATTCTTAACGATTAACTTTATCATTGCCTTGGTTGGCTTATATCCTTCACGGAGTTAGGAGATTAAAGATGCGACGAAAAATTGAAAAGTATGCAATCTTTTATAATGTTGCCGCCAATGAAGGCCATTTTCTCTTCCAGCTTGATGATAATATTGAAGGGGAAAGCACAGCCACTCTTTTGCTCGATTCACCTGAGGAAGGCACACTCATCCTGGATATTTTGCGGAATGAAGAACCTGTCTATTATGATGAAGAACATCAGATCATCATGACCGGTCTAGAATTCACTGGTGAAGGCGAGGACGATTAGACAACAACTCGATATCATTTTGCTTCGAGGTATAGAAATCTATGCCTCGGAGCATTTCACCGCATGTCTTTAGCATTATACCAATCCAATACACACAAATTGCTATACAGTGAAGATCCCATAGCAATCTATTCAGCACTAGAAAATATTCACTACATTTGCTCTGAAATTACTAATGTACGCGCAGATGTATTGGTGGAAGCGCATTATCAAGAAACACATGTAGCGGGGGGCAAGGCTGTATCCCCCTATATCGCCGCACGATGCCTTTTAGACCCCTTGCGTACTATGCAATTTCTACGTGGTATTCATGCTGGCATTCACGAAGCATTACGACGCTTTCCGGAAGAGCAAATTCATGTTGTTTATGCCGGATGCGGTCCATATGCCACATTGTTGCTCCCTTTGACCACACAATTTGCACCTGAGCAAATACAACTCACCCTTATTGACATTCATCAACCTTCAATTGAAGCGGTAAACCGTCTGATTGAGACCTTTGAACTGGAACCGTTCATTTTTAACTGCGTACAAACTGATGCAGTCACTTATTGTCATCCGAAAGAAATACCATTGCATATGGTTGTTAGCGAGACAATGCAGGCGGGGCTTGCCCAAGAGCCGCAATTGGCGATCACACGTAATTTTATACCTCAACTACACGAAAATGGGCTATTTATTCCTGAATCGATTGAAGTCACTGCATCCTTAAGCAAGTCCAAAGACGAAGACGTTGGTTTACGTATGCACCGAGATAAATATGGTTATCCTTTAGGCCGAGAAATAGAACAAGAGACGAAACGTCTTTCATTGGGTACAATCATCACCTTGGACGCCCAATTCGCCCAGCCAGAAGTAATAGGTAATGGTTGGGAAAGCATTCCATTGGCAACGATTGACATCCCAGAACGAGATGAACAGTTTGATCAATTTTTACTATTAACCACAATTTCTATATTTGGCTCTTACAAATTTGCACCGTATGATTGTGAATTAAGTTTTCCACAACGTATTCATGATCTGACAAAGGTCAAAAGTGGAAGTAAAATCCAATTCTCTTACGTATTTGACGGAAATCCGGGTCTACGCCACGAACTTATATCTGCATAGGTTTTGTAAATAAAATGGAACAATTGATAACCTTACGCCCTATTACACAAGATGATGAATCTTTTCTTTGCCGTTTGTATGCAAGTACAAGAGAAGAAGAACTTGCTGTTGTACCTTGGAGCGATGCTGAAAAAGAGTCATTTTTAACAATGCAATTTAATGCTCAACATACTTATTATCAGGAACAGTTCAAGAAAGCTGAATTCTCCATCATTCAACAAAGAGGCAAGCCGATTGGGCGACTTTATATAGACCGTCGTAAAGATGAAATTCGTCTGGTTGATATTGCATTGTTGCCACGTTACCGGCGAAAGGGTATTGGCTCGAAGTTACTCAAGGATGTTTTAGCCGAGGGAAGAGCAAAGAATTTGCCTGTACGCATTCATGTTGAGCAAAATAATCCGGCACTTACGCTTTATGTGCAACTTGGCTTCCGTCATATTGAAGATCAGGGTGTTTATTTCTTGATGGAATGGACACCAACAACAACTAACAATTAAATTTAAGGGAACTAAATAATGCTTGAAAAGCTTAGAAGTGAAAACTTTGCCCCATTGTTGAATCAGAACTTTTCTATTGCTGCAGAGGGAATAGAAACGGAAACGGCCGTTTTAATTGATTTAAGCGAATTAGGAAATGAACCAAACGAAGATGATATCGCCAATCGTCGAGCCTTCTCCCTTGTTTTTCGCATTGCAGGGAACACCTATTTGCCCCAACAAATTTATAAAGTAAGTCATAAAACGCTCGGTGAGCTCGATATCTTCTTAGTCCCTCTCGGACCAGACAAAATTGGTATGAAGTATGAAGCGATGTTTACCTAAACATTGGTGAGCCAGTTATGCGTACTACACAGAGGCAAAAATCTTAACGCAAAGAACGCGAAGAATGAAAGATGCAAAGCTTTTTTCTCTTGGCTTCTTTTGCCTCTTTGCAACTTTGCGTTAAAAAACCGACATTGGTAAAAGCGTGTCTCTGTTTGCTGTAAGACCCATTTCGTGGTATCAATTCAATAAAATATAAATCGGTGCCATTTTAGCGTCGTTCAGGAGGAGAAGTATTGTGAGCAGCTTTGTACTGGTAAGCTTCTCATATTCGCTGAAACGGTATCTACAAAAAACATTTTCGGGGAAAAAGCGTGAAAACAAATCCAGTACGGCCGTTTCGGCTATCTATTGTCCTACTTGTTCCAGTTATTCCACTTCTCATCTTAATCACAGTCCATTTAGCAGCAAACGCAAATCAAATTGCAATATATCCAAATACTGGCTATGCGAACAGACTCAAGCCAAATGATAATCTATCGTCAAATAAATTCACAAAAACAGATGGTTTGCTGATTGACGCGGATCAAGATGGAGCTGTCACGCCGGAAGATACTATTCAATATCTCCTAACGTTCTCCAACACGGGTGAAAGTGACTTATCCCAACTGCGGATTACAGATACGGTTGATTTCCATTCTACATTTATAGAGGGATCTATGATCGTATCGCCACTTGCCTTTGCCGATGCGTTTACGACCACAATCAACACGCCCTTAAGCCAACCCGCACCAGGAATACTGGTCAATGACGAGCTGTTTGGGGTGGGAACAAGCCTCGCAGCTTTCACAGCAACAACAAGTGCGGAGGGAACAGTTACTGTTTACGAAAACGGCCGTTTCTCCTACACACCACCAACCAATTTTGTGGGGCAAGATAGCTTTAGCTATACACTGGAAAATGAGGCCGGGAAAGACACCACCACCGTCACGATTACGGTTATTGATAGCGATTTAAGTGTGAGCAAAGTTGTTGATAATGCCACCCCATTTGCGACAGAAACGATCACTTACAGTGTGCACGCACATAATCAAGGCGCAACAGTTCTTACCAATATTGTCATTTCAGACGTATTGCCTATCGGTGTCTCTTACGCAAGCCACAATGAGCCGGAGGACACCACCTACAATCCAGCAACAGGGCTGTGGACGATTCCCCATCTAAGCATCGGTAATGAACAAACTTTACAACTTGTGGGGCAAGTTAATGACGGAACAGCAAGGCAAACAATTACAAATACGGCCGTTTTAGCCAGCATGGATCAAGTAGACAGCAATCCACAAAACAACCAGCAAGTAGCCGCAATCACCATACAGCCCTTGATAGATATTGCCTTGCAAAAGGTTGTAGATAACCATGCACCTATCGAAGGAGACACAATCGTTTACACCATCTCAGCCACAAATCATGGACCTGATAACGCCACAGGCGTAGCTGTGACCGACATCCTCCCCACTGGCGTCACTTATCTTGCTTCGGATCAACCTTCATTTACACCACCATTATGGACAATTGGCGATCTCAACGCAGGACAAACAGCAACCTTAAATATCACAACAACCGTCAATAGCTTAACTACTGGCAACAGCTACACGAACACAGCAACGGTTACGGCCGTAAATGAGCTCGATGCTAACAGCGAGAATGACAGCGCCAACGCCACCATCTCAGTGCTGGCACTCCCTCACGCCGTCGATGATACACCGCAATCATCCTCTCCCGTGTCTTATCATGTACTCCGTGGCGGAACTCTAAATACGGCCGTTACCTCAGCCCCCTCTGTTTTAGCCAATGACGATTTAGGAATCCCAACTGCGGCGGTCTCCACGTTTGGCTATCCCGATGGGGATGAACAAGCCGTTGGATCAGGCACAACAACCACCGAACATGGTGGCAGCATTGAGTTATTAGCCAATGGCGACTTTATCTATTCGCCAGCCAATGACTTTTATGGTCGCGATCACTTCTTGTATACAATCCAAAACAGTGCAGGGCAATCGGTGGCCGCAGTAGAAATCAATGTACAGGCGGCACCCACCGCTGAAAATGATCCGCAAAACGGTATTCCTGAAAACAGCACCCCTCCATCTGGCAATCAGCCGCATCCCTACCATTTTGCTACGAACTCCACCAACAATGTCATTTCTGTTGGCAACGGTCTGCTCGCCAATGACACACTCGGCAACCCCAATGCAACGATTGTCTCTTTTGGTGGTGGCGACATCGGCGGAACGGTCACAACAAACCCTGTGGGAACGACAGCGATTTCCGGAACCCATCAGCTGCGCGTCAATGCTTCGGGCCAAGTCATTTACACACCACATACCGATTTCAAGGGGTATTTCACCTTCGCTTATCGTCTACAAAACAGCGTGGGGTTTGCTGATGGTACGGTAACGATTGCGGTCGGGGAACGGCCGTTTACGCCCATCGAACCCGCCAATTGTGAAGATGACAGCAGCTACACCGCCACAGGAAATATGGGGATTGCGCACAACGCAGCAACGGGGGTTTTAGCCAATGACAGTGGCCCCGATATTGTTGTAACGGCCGTTCAAGGTGGAGCCGTAGGTGCGCCCAGAAACACAGATCGCACCGGTTTGCACGGCGTTGCAGGCTCAGTCACCGTGCACACAAACGGCCGTTTTCATTACGATCCCCCACCTGGCTTTACGGGAACAGATACCTTTACCTACACGATCAACAATGAAGCCAATGAAGCACAAACATGTACAGTCACGATCACAATTAGCAACATCGTTTGGTTTATCGACAACAATGCAGGCGGCAACAATTTTGGAACATTGCAACATCCATTCACCTCGCTGACAGCCTTCAACAACGTGAATTTAGGCGGCCCCAACCAACCACAAAACGACAATCTCATCTATCTTTTGCAGGGCGCTGTCTATGCCGAAAATGGGATCACGCTGCGCAATGGACAAGATCTCATTGGGCAAGCGATCAATTTGAATCATGTCATCACCCCCGATACAAACAGTCGGGATTTACCGATTCCTTCTGGTTCGGCACGGACGCCATTGATTACGGCCGTTTCCGACAACGGCATCAACTTGGCTGCAGGCAACACCATTCGCGGACTAAATATTGGCAACACCGCTACTCACTATGCCCTATTCGGCAGCTCAGTTGGTAACTTAACCATCAATGATGTCGAAATTTTAGGTACAGGCGGAGCCATCCAAATCACTACTAATGGCACCTTAGATACTCGCCTTGAATCCTTAGCAAGCACAAATGCAAACGGTCCCGCCATCGATCTCAGCAACATCAATGGCACGATACTTGTCGATGGCAACAGCAACCATATCG
>JBNKHS010000225.1:0-7238 GCA_050290485.1 Promineifilaceae bacterium (SeqCode)
GATTGTCAATGCTGGTGTTAGTGGGTGGGATCCTAATCATTACCGTGCTCAGGTTACGCAAGCCTTAGCGCAATCAGACTATGATTTGGTTCTTGTTTTTCTATTTTTGCAAAATGATTTAATTGTGGAGTCTATTGATTACTTCCCGCCGACAACGATTCTTAGCCCACCTTCTCTACATTTTGATCAAAGTTTGTCATTGAATTTATTGGCCCTAAAAGTACAGCTGGTTGCCCAATTAAGGCAGCACTCGCATTTGTATCGCTTTTTGGAGGAGAGTAATAATCTTATCTTGGCCAGGATGGGCAAGAACCAAGCCTATTTGCCAAATGAGCTGTTGCTTTCAGAAGCAAATCATCCTAAATGGCAAGTGACAACAGATGTTTTAGCTGACATTGCACAGATGGCAGATGGTGAAGATACGGCCGTTTTGTTTATCACATTGCCTCCATTTTACTATATGGATGATGACAATTTAGCAGGGATGGTACGGGTTTTAAATCTAGAAAGTGATGAGGTTGATTGGCAACAACCTGCACAGATTTTGTCGCGAAAGTTTGCGGAAGCAGGATTAGATTTTGTTGATGTAACACCGACATTACGTATGGCATATGCAGCAGGCAACACAGAATTATACGGCCGTATTGATCGCCACTTTAGTCCAGCAGGGCACCAAGTCGTTGCTGACTTTTTGACGCCGATTATTAGGGAAAAGCTAGAGGTTTCGACAACAGAATAGGACGTTGCTCGTTGTTTAGCTTATAGTTTGAGCGTTTGCAGCCACTGAGCGACACCTGCACGGGTCCAGCCATCTATATCGATCAATTGAATCATCTCATCGATGACCGGTTGGCAGCGGCCTGTAGGACCATGCACCATGGTTGTGCGTAAATCGTACCCTACTTTTTGACTCAACTGCCAGATAGCCATGGAGTAAGAAAATTCAGGACGTTCCACGGAACGAGGGCCAAAAGCACCTGCATATGCGGCCGCCAGCGCACAAGTACGCCACTCGGTACGCCGCTCGTAATGATAATACCCAATATCAATCCGTTCGATAAAACTATCGCGACACAATGGATGCATGTGGCGTCCTTTCTCTAGGTAGTAGGATAGGGTATTGGGGTTTGGTGGGGCTTGTCTTTTGGGGATATTGATAATGATCGGGTCTGATTGCGGGGGAGTTGGATATTGTGTGGGGCGATGGGCAGGATACGGCCGTTTTTTGGCGATAATGTCATATTTTTGTTGTTGGGTGTCGTTGCCAACGATAACGGCCGTTTTTGTTTTTGAAAAATAACTCATTTATGTCTCCATATGCAGTTCTTGGCTGCAAACATCGAATACTTTTCATCCTAAATCCTCCTAAGAATGAAACACGTGAATTAAAAGAGAAAAAATCTATACCCACCAAATATTTACGCACGCTTCACTGGGTGCGCGACAATCTTATATAATTTGCGACTAGAACTGTATAGAGCGTTTTGGCTAGGATTTTGGTATCAGTTGTATTCCGAGCACAACTGTATCATCAAATGGCTTATCTGGCTTGGCCTTCCGCCATTTTCCTATAAAAAACGGTTCACCAAAAAGGCAAACCGTTTTGTAAATGTATTCATTATTGAATGGACCGTTGAGAGTGTACAAACGTATCAACACGATAGGCATAAGATGCAATCATATTGATACGTTTATACAGAGGATTTAACGCCCTGTTTCTAACTCTTGTTCAAGTTCATTGATAATTTCTTCGATAATTTCCTCTTCGATATTGATCTCAACGTCAGCGTTTTCAAATTCCCGTTCGATCTCATCGCCTATGGCTTGAAGTTCATCTTCTAGCGCTTCAAATTCAAGCTCCATATCTTCGAAATCGCTTTCCATGGTGCCAAACTCACGTTCCATTTCGCGGGCAAATTCTTCTTCGAACTCATTCTCAAATTCAGTTTCAATTTCGCGAGCAACTTCGCGTGTTATTGGGCCAAAGACCATCTTTGTCACATTGCCGCACGCGGAGAGGAAGAGAAGCAGACCAATGGCAATCAGTACTGCTTTGCTTACTCCATTGTTATTTTGTTTTAACTGTTCTTGTTCTTTTTCTGTCATGTTTGATTTCTCCTACACAATTTGTGCTGTGAAAATATGTTTGCAAAAAAGCTTTTGCGTTTTCACAAATAAGATTTAAAGGGTTCTGTGGGTGTATACGCTATGGAGAATGCAAAGTTGCAGACTGGCTATAAGCGAGCTGTATTTAATCATTGACTTTATGGTCAGTCAATGTTACACTGTTTTCGCTGACCAAAAAGTCAGTTAATTGGAGAAATACAAATGCCTAGAAACAAAGAACTTAGTGATGCAATGCGTGAACAGAGTCGGGCAGCCATATTGGCTGCAGCCCGACAACTTTTTGCTGAACGTGGTTACTTTAATTGCAAGGTATCTGATGTGGCCAAGGCGGCCAACATGAGTAAAGGGAATGTCTATTGGCACTTTGCTAGTAAGGAGCTGTTGCTTCAAGCTGTGCTGACAGATGGGTTTGACAGGTTAGGTCAAATCATGGTCGATGCAGCAAACAGTCCGGGGAGCAGCCAGGATAAGCTGAGAACGCTTGTACAAGCATATATTGATTTTGGACAAGGGGGTAATCAATTTTTATCAATCTACATGTCGCTGTTGGGACATGGTGGGGCTGAATTGATGGCAGGTTTGGGTTTTGACTTAAGACAGATTGGTTTGGGATACCATCAGTTGTTGCTTCAAATTTTATCGTTGGCTAAAGCGGAAGATGTGCTGACAACAGACACCGACCTGCAAATGCTAACAATGTTTTTCTTTTCTTTCTTTAACGGCTTGATTCTTACTTATGGAACAGAATGGACGCAATTACCCATGGGAGAGATCGAAACGGCCGTATTTCGTTTATGTGGTCTAACGACTCAAATGTAATAAATTAAAGGAGTTAATCTAATGAATTCCATTGGCGCAGGAATTGGCGCAGGTTTCGTGTTGGCTGTGCTTATTGCAGGATTTATGTTTGTGCGCGGTGAGGCGTTTGCAGGAGTTGTTTTTGCAGATACCAATATCGGCAATCTAACAGTTAAACAATCCTCGGCCATCATGATAGGCATGGGAATTGGCATGTCACTAATATTGGGTTTGCTGGCGGGTTTGGTTTATAACAAGCTTGGATCTGCCCAGACATTTCGCCTATTGGCGTTTGGGTTGGCTATTTTGTTAAGTGTTGTTGCTGTTCTCGCAAAAACACCATTGCCTTGGGACAAAACAATCATGAACTTTATGACTGCGCTTGTATTAGGTGCATTGGTTCCGTTGTTAAGTGTATAGAATAGATGCCTGAGAGCCTGTCAAAAAGCAATTATTGGCAGGCTCAGCGACGCTTTAATCAGAAACGGCCGTAACCGGTGGTACTGATTCTTGTTCTTGTTGTACTGTGGGCAGCTTCTTGGCTAAGATCAGTGCCGGAATTAAAGCGATCAAGGATAATCCGACACCAAACCAATAAGGCATAGCTGGTGACAGGGCAAATAACACCCCAGAAACGGCCGTACTGATAATCGTGGAAATGCTGATCACCGATTGATATACGCCTAATACACCGCCACGCAGTTCATCTTCAACTGTTTTTGTCGTTAGCGATTGTAATGGGGGCATCAACAAACCCATCCCTAAAGCAAAACCAACAGACCCAGCTGCACCAATCAAAGGTGTAAAGGCAACTGCGAAAATAAACGTTCCAATCCCACGGGTGATCAAACCAATAACCACAATAACAGGATCTCTAAAGCGTTTAACGGCGCGAGGCAAGATGATTAACTGGGTGATCAGTTGCGTTACCCCAATCACGCTTAACAATAGACCAATGCCTAAATCTGTAATGCGATCACTGTAATCGGCAAAAATAACGGCGGCACCATATAAAGCAAAAGTCGATTGTAAAAGCCCTAATACAAATTGGCCGACAAAAGCAACAACAAGTACCATCATCAAATAGGAGTTGGAAATGACGTGTGTTGGCGACAGACTGGCGCTGCTTTTTTGCCGATTTTTGGCGCGTTGCTCTGGGGTCAAACTTTCATCTAACGTTTGCCATGTAAGAATAACAACCAAGGTAGCAGCAACAGAGGCGAGGATAAAGGCAACCGTTGGCCCGACTGTGCCTGACAGAATGCCACCAATGGCGGGGCCAAAAATAAACCCCATTCCAAAGGCCGCAAAGATGAGGCCTAATGCTTCAGTGCGCCGTTCTTTTGGGGTAATGTCGGTGATATACGCTTGTGCCACAATAATGTTACCACCGGTAATCCCATCTAAAATCCGTGCCGCAAATAAGATGGGGACAGAAGGAGCAAAGGCGATCATAAGGAAGCTAATGGCTGTGCCAATTTGGCTAACGATCAAAACAGGAACACGGCCGTATTTGTCTGACGCACGCCCTAAAAACGGCCCAGCAATGGCCTGCGCGCCAAAAAATGCAGTTCCTAACAATGTAATGACTTCGGGAGTCATCTCAAAGCGACGTAACGCGTAGAGGGGCAAAATGGGCATGATCATCGATGCCCCTAACATTTGCACAAATACGATCAGCAGAATGGTAATTAAACGCCGATCCATTGATTTTAACTTTTTCATGATGCCTCGGTTTATTGCGATAAGATTTCTATGAGTCGCAACTGTTGATTCTAGCAACTTTTGTTAGATAGGCATCGAATTACGGCCGTTTCTCATGGATTTTTGTTCCCAACAAAATTAAACAATTTTGTAAATCGTTCTTGACACACCGCAAACCCCATGCTACTATTTTGCGCAATTGAACAGAAAAGACGCTGAATCGAAGTAGTAACTAACAAAGCGGATTTTAGAGAGTTAATCATTTTGGTGAAAGATTAACAATAGCGCAGTTAGTGAATGGATCGAGGAGTTGTATAGGCAAACATCATTGGATAAGTAGCTTGTACCGGAGGTGCCACCGTTATCAGGGCATAGACCTACTAATAGTTAATTGTGAATGGTTATAATTAATTGTTAAGTGAGTTGAAAGAGTGAAGCTGGCTTATCACATCAATGCGCTATCACGGGCGCATTTTTTGTTTTAAGGACAAATAGCTAAATGAATTTAGCAACCAGCTTAAGTCGGGTGGCACCGCGAGAATGAATGTTGACGCTCTCGTCCCGTTGCGAAATGTTTCGCACGGACGAGGGCGTTTTTTGTTGGAGAAAAATAATTGTGTAATTCGGTAATTATTGAGCTTCCAATTACCAGATTACCCACTTACACAATGTAAGGAGTTGGACAACATGACAGAATCAACAAAATATTTACTCGATGAATCGAAATTGCCAAAGGCTTGGTACAACATCAATGCCGACATGCCCGTTGCACCCCAACCTGTGCTGCATCCGGGCACATTGGAACCGGTAACGCCTGATTTCCTCAGCGTCTTGTTCCCAATGAGTATCATCGAACAAGAGATGAGCCCAGAGCAGTATATCGAGATTCCTGAACCGGTACGTGAAGTGTACAAGTTGTGGCGGCCAACGCCGTTGTTTCGCGCACGTCGTTTGGAAAAAGCATTGGATACACCTGCACATATTTACTACAAATATGAAGGTGTTAGCCCTGTTGGCTCGCATAAACCGAATACGTCTGTGGCGCAAGCGTTTTACAATAAGGAAGCGGGTACGAAGGCGTTGACCACAGAAACAGGTGCTGGGCAATGGGGTTCCGCATTGGCGATGGCGTGTAACTTTTTTGATTTGGATTTGGAAGTGTATATGGTGAAAGTTTCTTACCATCAAAAACCATATCGGCGCATTGTGATGAATACATATGGTGCTAACGTGTATGCCAGCCCGACAGACCGCACAGAATACGGCCGTTCTGTGCTCGCCCAAGATCCAGATTCACCAGGGTCATTAGGTATGGCCATCTCAGAAGCAGTCGAGGTGGCGGCAACCTCTGGTGGCACGAAGAAGTACAGCCTTGGTTCTGTCTTGAACCATGTGATGATGCACCAATCGGTGATTGGGCTGGAGGCATTGGACCAGATGGCAATGGCGGGTGAATATCCCGATATTGTCATTGGTTGTGCAGGTGGGGGTTCCAACTTTGCAGGTTTCACCTTTCCATTCTTGCGCGAGAACTTCAATAATGGCATGACGACAAAGGTGATTGCTGCTGAACCGTTATCTTGCCCTACTTTGACACGCGGGCAATATACATTTGATTTTGGGGATACGGCGGCAATGGCACCTGTGGTCAAAATGCATACGTTAGGACATACTTTTGTGCCGCCAACAATTCACGCAGGGGGTCTGCGCTATCATGGGATGTCACCACAAGTGAGTGCATTGGTCGAAAATGGCAATGTGGAAGCACGGGCTGTTGGGCAGTTGTCGACGTTTGAAGGCGCAGTTACTTTCGCCAAAGCGGAAGGCATTGTGCCTGCACCAGAATCGGCTCATGCAGTGCGGGTAGCAATTGATGAAGCGTTGTTCTGTAAAGAGTCCGGCGAGGAAAAGGTGATTGCTTTTAACCTCTCTGGTCATGGACATTTTGATATGGCTGCATATCAAGCGTATTTTAATGGTGAACTAGAAGATTATGCTTATCCTGAAACGGCAATTGCAGAGGCGATGACGCAGTTGCCACAGGTTGGGTGAGTTTGGAGTTAATGTTATGAATGGAGCAAAGTTTAAGAATGAAACGGCCGTAAAAGTGTACACGCCGTCATTAGCAGAATTTAGAGAACTGGCTGAGGATGGGGCAAATCTTATTCCTGTATACCGTGAATTTGCGGCAGATTTGGAAACACCTGTATCCGTTTACCTTAAGTTGATGGATGAATTTGGCACTTCCTTTTTACTGGAATCGGTAGAAGGTGGGGAACAGGTCAGTCGATACTCTTTTGTGGGTGTCGAGCCTAGAGATATTATGTCCTTGAAAGGGAAGACGGTTACGCACCTAACAGAGGACGAAGAAATCACCCGCGAGTTGGCCGATGGTGAAGACATTTTGCATGTTGTCAAAGAAAAGATGGGCGAATACAGTGCGGCAGATTTGCCCAACTTGCCCCGTTTTAGCGGCGGTGCCTTGGGTTACATGGGATATGATGTGGTTCGCTTTTTCGAGAAGTTGCCAGAAACGGCCGAATCTGTTTTAGATTTCCCCGATGCCGTCTTTATGATGGCCGACACACTGGTTGTGTTTGATCATGCGC
>JBNKHS010000226.1:0-7210 GCA_050290485.1 Promineifilaceae bacterium (SeqCode)
ATTGGAGGAGGCGGTGAGTTCCCGCTGAAATTGATTGATTTGTTCGTTGACGTTGCGCAAAAGGCGGCGCTGGTGATAGACGCTGCCTTGGTTGAGCGCTGTTGTGCCATCTTGGCTGAGATGGCTTAAACTTTTCCATAGTGAGGAGGTAAGCTGTGCTTGTTGGATTTGCTGGTGGGCATCGGCAACGGCCGTTATGGAATCAATAGCGGTTAATTGACGCGCCAAAATGTGGCGTGTGGCTACATCGGCGGCCCACTTTTGTTTGGTTTGGGCAATGCGATTTTGTAAAGACAGAGCCGTTTGCGGCCAATAGTCGTGCAATAAAATGAGATGTTCAACTAAGCCAAACAAGGGCAAATATTGTCCTTCATCCCAAAAAACGGCATTGCGTAAAAACCGTTTTTCAGATGTTGGGATTTGGTGTTGATCGCCCCACAACAACAAACGATTCCACAGCAGGCTGGGCAGATAAAAAAGCATCGGCCGCCACCATTTGATTGTGAAGCCAATGAGTAATGTGCCTCCCAATAGGGAGGCTGTTTTTAGAATAGGAGGGGTCCAGATGAGGCGATGAATGGGATCGGCCAGCAGAAGATAGGTAACCCAACTGAACATGCCCACAAATACGGCCGTAATCCCCGCAAACGCCCCCATTTTGGCCCCATTTAATTGTTGCCCAATGAGGTAAGCAACATTGAAGACAGTCGTGGTTCCAAACAAGGCTGTGCCAAACAGAATCGTCACCGTTGCATAATAAAGCTGCGAGAATCCGAAACATTGCACATCATCACAACTGGTTTTTAATGCCCAACGCATCAGTTGATTTGGTGTTGTAACCTGCGTGAACAGGAGCCACAGCACACCAAAAATGCAACCCCATAGAAAACCTTGACGCCAAGAGCCTTTCCACCCAATGAGTATCATTGTGGTGCTAGTGATTAAAACAAAGGGAATCCATTGGGTGGCCCAATTCGAGTCGATAAAGCCGTTTGGGCCGCATCCTAGAAAGCCATAAAGGGTGGCCTCTGGTGGACACGGCCGTATTAACGCCAATCCCCAAATGCCAAAAAGCAAGCCTAAGAAGACGCCAATGATAATGCCCGCTACGGCCGTTGCTCGCGTTGGGGCCGAATTTTGCACAGGCTTGGCAATTCGTGGGGCGACGCCCGCGATGATGCCAAATGTGAGTCCAATGCTAATTTGTGTGATCAGGGTTTGTGTATTGAGGCCGTTAATATAACTTTGTATTCCGATGCCAATCTTTACCAGCAATGCCGCTGTGGTGCCGCCAAACAAACCGATGGTCACACTACCCATAATGCCCATACCCCAACTGACCACAACACCAACAACAAGCAAGATAAATAGACTAAACAGAAAAGCAAAACTCACCCCGAAAATAATATGAGGGGAGGAGAGGTTGAAGAGCCACAAAAGTAGTCCTACAAAAATGGAGACAAAGATAGGCAAAGAGAATGGCACGGTAACAAGTCGTCTAGCCGAATGGTTGCGCCAGTTTGTACGATTGATTTGCGTTAGGGAGAAGTCGGAAGGGAGGTTTTGCTGATGGGTATAAGCGTGCCACGAAGACGGCCGTAAAAAGAGCCACACCAAGATTTGTCCACAGGCGACTAAAGTTGTTTTATGCAAACGATAATCTCCAATTTCACAGATCGTCAATCTCCAATCTCCAGCAGATGCTGAAACGGCCGTAATCGTTGCCGCGCTTCTATTTGCCAATCTTCATGCTGATGTTCCTTCAATGAAGTCAGGCGTGCGTGGCAAAGGACTTGCAATAAACAAGGCCAGCGCTTGCTTTCTTGCAAAATCCAATGGACATCTGTTTCAGCAAACGGAATCGGTGCGCTGTGAATGAGTTCCAATGCGGCCGTTTCTGACAAAGGTCGTAACTGTAACGTGTGCCCAAAAATATTGAAAAATGGGGACGGTTTTCCTTCGGATTGGGCTAAATCGGCAGGCGTGTTATGGGCGGTGAGGACAAAGCTCAAATTGCCATTTGTTTGTGTACTGCTGAGCGCGCGCATACTCCACCAAAATTGTAAATCTAACTCTGGAGATGCCAGCGCTGCCCCAATTTCGTCTAACAAAATCACTGTTGGTTGCTGCACCTGTTCACTCATGATGTCCATGAAGTCGATCAAGTCACAATCTTCAGGTGTGGGGAAGTTGAGCTTTTGCAAAATATAGCGCAAAAATCGCGCTTGCTGGCACATCCGTGGATCTTGGAAATCGACAAATACCCAATTGAAGGAGTGAGGATGAGGTAACCAATCTTGTTTTTGCTGAGGGCGCAGTTGGCTAGAAACGGCCGTTGTAATTTGGCTAAGATAATGGAGCAAAGAGGTTTTGCCGCTGCGATAGGGTCCAACGATGGCCACATTTTGCAGCGGATAGCCGCGTAACACATCAAAGATACGGGTCAATTCTGCTTCGCGCCCAAAAAATTGGCGCGGATGGGTGACTGGTGGGCCGACGACGAAAGGGGAGAGGGTGGGTTGTGTTGGTTTGGTGTGGGAAACGGCCGTTTCTGTTTCTGGAAATAGCTCAGCACATAACTGTTCTGTGGTCGAGAAATCACAGCTTTTTAGGAAATTGCGCAGCCAATTGTCATCCAAATCACTTCGATTCACAATTTCTCGTGCGAGCAGCTCCACATCTTCATCATAGGCCGGGATGTGACCTGCACGCCAATAGCGAATCGCAGATCCGCCATCACGGTTGAGTTGATAGCCCAACTCGTCTTGGACAATTTGTACAGATTTATTTTCGCGCAGACGAATACGATGGATCCCTTCAGTTAATAGTCGGCCAAACTGTTTCGGTTGTGCCATAATGCGTGGTCGATGCTCCGTTCTCGGTAATATGCTGTAGTTTAAAAGCGATTTGCTCACATTTTTGCGAGTCTAATTTACAATTGCTGTCACAGTTGACAGCGGATCAATCATACCATTATACGGGGCGATAAAGGTATTTGCGTATGCTGACAATTGCGCATCAATAGTCGTCCTTCATAATTCAAAATTTGGTTCAGGAGAGAGGCATGAAGAAAGGAATTTTTTTGTTAATAACCTTGTTGTTGCTGGTGGGATGTGGCGGCGAAGCAGAAACGGCCGTTTCTGGCCCCAACCCAACGGTCGATCCTGTTGTGGCCTTCCAAGCCAAACTGCAAGCAACGGCTGATGCTCAACAAGTTGATCGTGCTGAACAAATTGCCACATGGCTGACAGAACTTGATGCCGCTGAAGATAAATGGGAAGCCAATGGTGTCGAAAACTATACCATCACCATCAATTACACAGGCAGCAATACGGTTAACCAAACCATCTATGTTGCCCAAGTAGCAAACAACGAAATTGTTGACTACACCGTGTCTTGCCTCTTTTTTGGGACCAACACCTCATGTATTAACGAAGAAGTACCTGTAAGCACATTGACGGTTCCCGGCTTGTTTGAACTAGCTCGTGAAGCATTAACGACAGATACGATTAACGACAGCGGCAATGGGTTTCGTTTTGAGGAAACCTTAGGCTATCCCCGTCATGTTGCTCTAAAATCGCAGGGAAATTGGCCTTGGGCTTGGCGTGTAACCAGCTTTGAATTAGATGAGTAATATTTTAGTCAATGATGAAATAAGTATCGAAAGCGGAGGCTTAAAATTCCACGAAACGTATGGATTTCCGCAATTTATTGGTTTGCAGACCCCAAGCGGCGTGCTGTGGTATTGGCAAGTGCAATCCTTTGCTGTAACCGAGAATTAAATCACAGGTTATGTTAACTGTTGGTGTTTGGCTAAGCAATGCTTGTGAATGGAGGGCGTGCCTGCTCGTCTACAGTCAGCTTAAAAATGTCGGGACGAGCATAATGTCCCACAGAGTCTAAATCATAGCGTGCTTTCACAAGCTCATCTAAGTTAATCTCAGCAGAAACCAGACCTTCTGTTTCATACAAGGGCCCAGCAAGAATTTCACCCATGGGGGACACAATCACAGAACCGCCCCGAATTAAGGGTTTGTTGCTGGGCCAAGCTTCGTCTTTTCGCTCTGTTTTAGTGGGTGCGGGTTTGTACTGACAAGCGCTAATTAAAAAACATCTACCTTCATAGGCGATGTGGCGCATACTGGCTTGCCAAATATCGCGGTCGTCAACAGTGGGTGCACACCAAATTTCAATTCCTTTGGCATACATTGCTGTGCGTAATAAGGGCATGTAATTTTCCCAGCAAATCGCTGCACCTATTTTCCCTATTGGCGTTTGTACTATAGGGATTGTTGAGCCATCACCACGTCCCCAAATTAAGCGTTCACTAGCTGTGGGTATCAATTTACGATGTTTAGCAACAAGGTGCCCTTCGCTGGAAATAAATAAGGCGGTGCAATATAAAGTTGAGCCGCCACGTTCGATGACACCAATAACTACCGTTGTATTACAGCGCTTTGCCAACTGAGAGAGCATGTTAACTTCAGTTCCATCAAGATCGATAGCTTGTTGCCAATAATGCAAAAACTCTTGACGGCCTTCATCTGTGCGATAACCGACTCTTGTGCCAAAGTCAGACCCTTTGGGATAGCCACCTAAAATAGCTTCTGGTAAAACGAGTAGATGACAGCCTGTCTCTCTGATTTCTTTTTCGTAAGCAAGGATATGCTCTAGGGTTACGGCCGTTCCTTCCGGAGCAGAGCCAATCTGTAAAGCAGAGATAATATGATTACGCATGTTACTCATCCTTTTGCATGATTTACATTGTAGGAAAGACATTCCACTTTTTATTAATCAAAAATTGATGACCACTTAGATCCTTTATGTAGTGTTCGATATTAACCTTGCTTTTGAGTTTCGGAAACATATTGTTGACATAATCAGAATGACTTTGTGCATTTTCCCAAAACGAAACAACTAAATATCTGTTTGCTTCTTGATTGAATTGACCAATATAGCCACCCAACATCCCTGGACAAGATGACATGCCCGGATTCCAAACGGATGTTTGATCAGCGAAAAAATTTTCGCGTCCGTTAGGATACAAAAGGCAGTTAGCTATGCGGACGTAACCAGTTTTTGATAAGTCTGACGTAGTCATATCGGCAATACTCATTTGGATGTTTAGATAATCGACTGCGCAATATTCATAAGTCAAATGCTGTTGATTCATGTTGGCAATACGATCATGTACTTCATCCATAAACAGATCGATGCTTTCTTGATTTTGCCAAAAGGCCAAAATGAGTGCGTGGGATGACAATGTATCCCAGCCACCAAATTGACCGATAAATCCTGCGCAAGTAGCACTGTCTCGCCAAAATTCTTGTGCTTTTGAAAATGCATTTTCCTTACCTGATATGGGTAAACAGCGCATAAATTTAATTAACATAATGTATCTTGTGAAACCCTCTATGGTTTTTATGCAATCTTTTGCCACAAGTGACAGGTGATTTTGCAGTTTATATGGGCATTAAGTTTACAACGCATCGAGAACGGCCGTTTCTAACACCCGCCACAATTCCTTAACATGATCCAACGTCGTTGCTTCTGCCCCAATCGAAATACGTACCATCCAGCGACCATCGAGAATAGCGGGGGTGAGATAGGCTTGTCCGCTGTTGTTGATTTGATTCACCCATTTGAGAGTATGTTCGTCAAGTGCTGCGCCAGCTAGATCATTAGGTACATGACGTACACAAATTGTTTGTAAATTGACTGGCGCTAAAATTTCCCAATAGGGAGCATTTTCAAGCTGTGTTTTCAGCCATTGAGTGTTCGCAATGTCGCGCCGAATACGTGCCTGCAAATTTTCGACACCTTGTTCCCGAATATAGCACCATAGTTTAAGTGCACGAAAACGACGCCCTAAGGGAATTCCCCAGTCGCGGTAATTTTTTGCTTCACCATCTACGGCCGTTTGCAAATAACTGGGGTTTGTTGACATAACACGAACGAGATGTTCTGAATTTTGTACATAGAACAGCGAGCAATCAAATACGACGCCAAGCCATTTGTGCGGATTCAAAACAATCGAATCTGCCGCCTCAACACCCGCCCACATCCAACGATAGTCAGGCAAGATCATTGCTGAGCCAGCCATGGCAGCATCAACGTGCAACCAAATACCATACTCTTGGGCAAGGGTCGAAATTTCAGCGATAGGGTCAATAGCGGTGGTACTGGTTGTGCCCGTTGTAGCCACAATGGCACAAGGTTTCCGACCATTGGCAATATCTTCACTGATCGCTTTTTGCAAGGCTTCAACGTCAAGTGCGTAATTTTCATCCGTTTCAATTGCGCGCACATTGTTCAACCCAAAGCCAGCTAGCAAAGCTGCTTTTTTTACAGAACTGTGGCTATGAACGGAACTATAAACAACAAGGGGGTGTTGCTCACCTTGTAACCCGTCATGTACCTGACTGTGCTCCGTCACTTGTTCACGCGCACATAGTAACGCCACCAAAGTAGAGGTTGAGGCTGTATCTTGGATGACTCCTTCCCATTTTTCAGAAAGCCCCAGCATTTGGCGCATCCAATCAGTAGTAACCTCTTCAACCTCGGTTAAGGCAGGCATTGCTTGCCAATTAAGTCCAATGCCTCCGATGCCAGAACTCAGCAAATCGCCTAGCACAGAAGCGAGCGATCCGTTGGATGGAAAGTAAGCAAAGTAGTTGGGATGCGCCCAATGGGTAATGCCGGGCAGTAATGTTTGGTTTAAATCTTCGAGAATGGCTGCAAATGGTTCCGCTGTTGCTGGTGGGGTGGATGGTAAATTATTTTTGATTGTACCTGGCTCGATAGTTGACATAACGGAATGTTGGGCAACGTTGGCGCGGTAATCGGCAATCCAGTCAATGATTTGGTAGCCATATTGGCGAAATTCTTCAGGGGTCATAAGGGTCTCCTTCAATTTAACGCAGAGATAAGGAGGCGCAGAGAAAAGGTGCTCCAGTCTGCAGTTGATTTTATTAAATATGATGCTTAAGTTTACCTTGAAGGGGAGGAGGTAACACCTTAATGGCAATGATTATTCCGCTTTCACATAAATGATGCTTAAATTAGATAGTCTGGCCAAGTTGTTTCTTGTAGGCTTGAACGGAGGGATCGTTGTCGCCGAGGAGCGCAAAGATGCCGCGTATGACTTGACGGGCACGGCCGTTTTTTTCTTGGTTGATGCTGATGAGTAAGGTGTACATGGCCGAGGTGT
>JBNKHS010000227.1:0-7196 GCA_050290485.1 Promineifilaceae bacterium (SeqCode)
TCTATTATGAGAATTTAGAATTGACCCACTCCCTCGTCTTCTTGAACAAAACACCACATTACTCAATTGTGGTTGCTACAGATTTTATACCTACGGACACCTAAATTGTGACGTAAAAAAAAATTGCCCCAAGCGCCGCCCCACCGCTTTCCAGTCATAGGCACCGGGGAAAAGGGGCAGCACCGCCAACACAAAAAAGATGGGAACAAATCCTAATGTAGACAGTTTGCTGCTAAAGGCCAAACCTAAACCAAGGCTTGCCCACAACCAGCGCTGCCAATCCCAAAACGGCCGTTGCCACAAACGCCACAGCAAATAAGCTGCCAAAAAGAGAAATAAAGTGCCTCCCATATCTGTCGTTGCATAACGGCCGTTTGCCAGCAGATTCGGTTCAAACAGCAGCAACAAAAACGCAATCAATGCCGCTGCACGTCCCCACAACTCTCTGGCAAAATGATATCCCACGAGCGCCAACCCTAAAGTTAAAAACACAATCGGCAGACGCACGAGAAAAATCATCCGTGTAACATCATGGTTATAATGCCACAGAAGTTGATCGGCGAAGACATACCAATACACATCAGGTGGCTGCTTCTCCCAACTAGGATGATCGAGTGGCAGTTGAATGTCAGGCACAGTTAATAGAGGCAGGGCACTAATCGCATTGACCAACGTCGGATGTTCCAAACTCAAGCGTGGATCACCGGTGCGCAAAAACACGAGTCCACGTCCTATATGATTTTGCTCATCCATGGTTGGACTGTCATGGACCATACTGTTCAGTGCTAACCAAAAAAACAAAAGGACAGCGCCAACGACAATACCTTTAACCTTTACGCCACCAATCTCCAATCTCCAATCTCCAGTTTCATCTTTGTGAACGGCCGTTCTCCAATACCGTGCGGATTATATGACATGAGAACAAGGTGACAAGGATACTCAGAATGGATAAAATTCCCCACTTATGCGCAAACATTTAGGAACAATCATCAAATTTGGCATTACAGCATTGGCTTTATTCCTTGTCTTTCAAAACGTAGATTTGATTGACATTTGGGAGAAGATCAAACAGGCAGACCCATTGTGGGTCATATTCGCTTTTCTGCTGGTCAATGCAAGTTTGGTTGTCCGTGCCTATCGATGGCAAATTTTACTCATCGGTTTACACGCCAAAGTGCGCTTCAGTCGGCTTGTTGAGCTTTATTTTGCCGCCAACTTTTTCAACTCTGTACTACCTTCAGGCATTACAGGGGATGTGATTCGCGCTTTAGAGGTCGCGCAAAATGTACCTGGCAGTGTTGCAGGTGGGACAGTCATCGTTGATCGCGCCACAGGCTTAATGGCACTCTTCTTATTGGCTTTGCTCTCGCTTCCTTTTCGTCCAGCCAATTTTGACAGCTTTTGGTTAATGCAAATTGTTGCCGTTTGTGCCGTGGGGCTTATTGGTGGTTTTGTGGTTTTAGAAGGCAGTTTGGTACGAAGATTCGGCCGCTTTGTGCCCAATAAACTACAATCAGTTTGGGGAAAGGTAGACACTGTTCTCATCGCAGTGGAAGCCATTGGCTGGCGACAAATCTGGCAAGCCATGGGTATTTCGATTATCTTTAACTTGATGCAAATTGCGTGGTGGTGGAGTGCGGCGAAAGCATTGGGCTTCGCTGTATCGCTTAATTATTTTTTCCTCATTGTCCCGGTTATGTCATTGGCAATTTTACTGCCATCAATTGGCGGGCTTGGAATTCGTGAGGTCTTCTCTACCTTTTTGTTCACAAGTGCTGGTCTGTCACCAGAAGAAGCAATTGCTTTATCGTTGTTGGTCTTCGCCATTGAGCGTATCTCTGGCTTGTTTGGCGCACCCATTTATCTCTTTTCGGTCATCAAGCAAAATCGGGAAAATCAGGCAATGACTCAAAAAACGGCCGTAACTCCTCCAAAGGTACCATCAAAAAAGCATAAAAATTAATTCTTCCCCTATGTTTCATGCCCAAAATTGTGTAAGATACTTCAAGTAGTCAAGACGTTTATATACAAACAATAGCAGCAACATACAATATTTAAATCCCGAGGAAGAGATGCCTAAAAAGATAATAGTTTCTCTGTTGTTCTGTTCGTTATTTATGATCTTAACCGCTTGCAATGCCCCCACACCCACAACAACCCCTGAACCAGAAACGGCCGTTTCCGTAGAAAACCCACTCGTCATTGGCGACATCTCCGATGAAGTTGCCGAAACCATTGAAGGCACCCAACCCTTAGCTGATTACCTTGCCAACAAACTCGAACCTTATGGCATCACCCAAGGTATCGTCAAAATTGCACCCGACCTCGACACCATGATTCAATGGATGGATAATGGAGAAGTTGATTTATACTTCGACAGTCCCTACCCCGTCCTCGTCGTTAGCCAAGAGACGGGGGCGACACCAATCTTGCGTCGTCTTAAATATGGGGTTGATAAATATCACTCCGTCTTTGTCGTCCGTCAAGATAGTGACATTAATTCATTAGATGATGCCATGGGACAGACTATTGCCTTTGAAGAGACATTTTCCACCTCAGGGTACATGCTTCCCCTCGCCTATCTTGTTGAAGCGGGACGCAACCCAGTAGAAGTTTCATCGCCTGACAGTGAGGTTAATGACGATGAGATTGGTTATGTCTTTAGCACTGCTGATGACACGACAATTCAATGGATTATTAGTGGACGTGTCCCTCTTGGCGTCATTGATAATGTTACGCTAGGACGTTTACCAGAAGAAACACAAGCAGAACTGCGCGTTATTGCGGAAACAAAAGACGTACCCCGTCAACTTGTCCTTGTTAATCATGCCTTAGATGACGAATTGGTAAACGCTTTACAGACAGAACTCTTGGCAATGGACGAAAATGAAGCAGGTCAAGCAGCGTTAGAAACTTTTCTCACCACAGAATTTACAGAATTCCCCGAAGGTGCAGATGCCGCGCTTGCCTATATGAATAATTTATACCATCTCGTTCAAGAGAATTGAATAATCGAAACCTGAGCCTGTTACAAACAGCAAACAGGCTCAGGTTTCGTCGAGAAATTTAGCGATATAAGTAATAATTTAATGCACTATTGGAAAAGAAGCCCCCTTGCCTTAAAGTTAACGGTTTTAATAACCAGTATTGTCATCTTGGTTATTTTCTTCACAACGGCTATTTTTACCCGTAATGAGATCAATGCTTCGCGAGCGGAGTTGCAAGGCCAAGCCCAACTCTTGCTCGATACGTTGACCTCCAGCACAGTCGATTTTGTCTATAATTTGGATGGAGATTACTTAGCAGATTTGATGCGCAATTTAGGCGCATTCGATGTTTTAGCATTTGGTCGTATTTATGATCGAGACGGCCGTATTATTGCCGATGCCCAAGATGCTACCAACCGGTTCACAACCGAGACAGACGAGTTCGGTCAAACCCTAATCCAAAGCCCAACAACCATTTACATTTGGCAAGACGACCTTCTTATTGCTGGCCAACCCATCCAATTAGGCTCTGAAGTAATCGGAGCCATTAGTATTGGGCTACCCACCACAGCAGTCAATTCAAAAATATCAACAAGCATTCAACAAGCCATCATCATCGGTCTTATCGCCACGGCAATTGGGCTCGCCCTGGCGCTTATTGTCAGCCGTTCCATCACCGATCCCATTCGCCAAATGGTGCAGGCCACAGAGCGCGTCAGCGAAGGCGATCTTTCACAACGTGTTGACGTGGATACCACGGAAGAGATTACCACCCTCGCCAATCATTTCAATACAATGACCGCCCAGCTGGAACAAACCTTGCACCAAATGGAGCAAGAAATTGAAGAGCGCAAACGCACCGAAATCGAGCTGCAAGCGGCCAAGGAAGCAGCAGAATCATCTAATAGAGCTAAAAGCACCTTCCTCGCTAACATGAGTCATGAACTGCGCACACCACTCAACGCCATCATGGGATTTTCCAAACTCACAGCCCGTAAATATGCCCCTTCTCCAGAAGCGCAAAAAAATCTGGATATTATCCACCGCAGTGGCGAGCACTTGCTCATGCTCATCAATCAAATTTTAGATCTTTCCAAGATTGAAGCGGGACGGATGCAAATCGTTGAACGGGATTTCCACCCACAGCAGTTGGTTCGTGACATGGAAAGCATGTTTAAACTACGTGCGCAAGAAAAAGGGTTAGCCCTCAGCTTCACCGCCGAATCATCAATTCCGCAAAGAGTACGTGCCGATGAGATGAAGCTGCGCCAAATATTAATTAACCTGCTGGGTAATTCGCTTAAATTTACAGAAACAGGTTCTATTGCTATGAATGTATGGTTTACATCGAATGCAATCTCATCGGAAGATGAAGATGAACAAGAAACAGCGCGGCAAACCATAGAACAACTGTTACACTTCTCAATCCGCGATTCAGGACCCGGCATTCAGCTTGAAGAATTACAAACAATTTTCGACCCTTTTGTCCGTGCCAAAGCAGGGCGCGATTTAGCCATTGGTACTGGGCTTGGCCTTTCGCTCAGCAAACAGTTTATTGAATTGATGGGCGGTAAAATCTATGTGCAAAATATTAACAATGAGCCAGGGCATGGTGCTATCTTCACTTTTTACGTGGCCGTAAAGCCGTTAGAGCTTGCCGCACCTTTATCCACACTTCAAGCGGAAAACGTCATCGGGCTCGCCTCTGGTCAACCTGAAATTAAAGCGCTGATTGTGGATGACAATGAAGCAAATCGTAAATTATTGGCGCAACTTTTACGGCCGTTATCCATTCAAACCAAAGAAGCTGAAAATGGACAGGTAGCCATTAAAATTTGGGAGGAGTGGCAGCCTGACATCATTTGGATGGATATGCACATGCCCATTATTGATGGGTTTAAAGCAACACGCACCATTTTACAAAAAGCCGAGAAGCCGCCAGTCATTGTTGCCCTAACCGCCAGTAGTTCCATTGAAGAACGGGAATCCATCCTTTCTGTAGGTTGTCACGATTATTTACGCAAACCGGTAAAATTGGTTGAAATTTTAGATGCCATGCAGCGTCATTTGCAGGTAAAATATCGCTATGCCGATAATGTTGTTGTAACAACAGAAAATGAAATTGATATTTTAACAGCATCCACCTTAGCAACCTTATCCCCACAAACAATGGATGCGTTAAAAACGGCCGTTATTCGTGCCGACATGATCATGATTGATAAAGCTATCATTCAAGTCAGCCAAGAAAATGCCCAAATTGCTGAACAAATACAAGCCATGGCCGATAACTTCGAATATGACACCATACTCAACCTTATTCAACAACTGGAGACGTCCGCATGAGTTCCGCTACGATCTTGATCGTTGATGATACACCCGCTAATTTAAGATTGCTATCTCGTATTCTTGACGGTGCGGGTTATCGGATTCGTCCGGCACGGAATGGGCAAATTGCCCTTGCTTCAGCACAGTCCGATCCCCCAGACCTCATCCTCCTCGACATTATGATGCCCGGTATGGATGGCTATGAAGTTTGTCAACAACTCAAAGCAAACCCTTTAACAAAACATGTTCCTATTATTTTCATTAGTGCTCTTGATGATGTACAAGGTAAAGTGAAATCTTTTGAGCTCGGTGGTGTCGATTACATCACCAAACCTTTTCAAGCAGAAGAAGTCTTGGCGCGTGTCGACAGCCACATCACGATTCACCAACTGCAAAACAGCTTACGTGAACAAGTCGATGAGTTAGACGCGTTTGCCCACACAGTCGCCCATGACCTCAAAAACCCACTTTCCTACATTATCACCATGGCTGAATTTATTAATTCCCAATACAGCACAAAAATTCCAGAAGAACTGATTACGCATCTAAAAAAAGTAGAAAATGCCAGTTATCGTGGCGTGAACATCATCGAGGAACTTTTACTGCTCTCTAGTGTGCGTAAGCAAGACATACAATTAGGACCAATTGACATGGGGCATATTGTTTCTAACGCACAAGATCGTATTGGGTTTATGAGCACCAATTTTAGCGGCGAAATTATTGTGCAAGAAACATGGCCAACCGCTTTAGGCTACGGACCTTGGATCGAGGAAGTATGGGTCAACTATTTAAGCAACGGGCTGAAATATGGGGGAAAATCTCCCATCTTACAATTGGGGGCGACGGAACAAGCAGATGGCATGGTGCGCTTTTGGGTCAAAGATAATGGTCCCGGCCTCTCCCCAGAAAAGCAAGCGATTCTCTTTACAGAATTTGTACGTCTGAAACAAGTCCGTGTCGAAGGGTATGGACTGGGGCTCTCTATTGTGCAGCGCATTGTCAATAAATTGGGGGGCAATGTGGGCGTGCAAAGTGCTCTTGGCGAAGGTAGTACCTTTTACTTTGATCTGCCGGCAGCAACTTAAAACAACCTGACTTCTACCCAATCGCCAGCGACAACACCGCCCTTGTTAAGCGGAATTTTGATGAGCCCATCCGCATTGACGAGTGTATAGATTAAGTTGCTTTTGCCAAAGACAGGAACGGCCGTAATTCCCCCATCCCCCTCCACAAGCTTAGCCGGCACATAATCTTCCCGTCCCGTTTCACTAGCAATATTTTGACTCAATTTTGCCCAAACCAGACCGCGTTTAGGCGTCGTTTGCATACCCTGTAAGCGATAAATAGCAGGTACACCAAACATATCGAACTGCACCATCGCCGATACTGGATTACCCGGTAAGCCCAACACAGGTTTGCCATGCACCACACCGACAATGGTCGGTTTGCCGGGGCGGGTGGCCACACCATGCAACAGCACACCGGGTTCACCCAACTCCTCGATCACCTGTACCGTCATGTCGCGCACGCTCACTGACGATCCAGCGGACATGACCAACATATCGGTTTGCGCCAGAAGTTCAGAAGCGGCCGTTTTCAGCGCCGCAAAATCATCGGCAATAATGCCCCCCAGCACAGGAACGCCCCCCGCCTGTCTACTCAAACCAGCAACCGTGTAACTGTTAATGTCCCGAATTTGCCCCGCCCCCGCAACCTCATGCGGAGCAATGACTTCATCACCCGTCGCCAAAATACCAATACGCGGTTGTCTTGTAACAGCAACCGTAGTAATGCCTAAAGCCAACAACCCACCCAAATCTTGCGGGCGCAACAAATGACCAGCAGGCAAAATTTCTGCCTCTAGGGCCACATCCTCCCCAACCT
>JBNKHS010000228.1:0-7153 GCA_050290485.1 Promineifilaceae bacterium (SeqCode)
TGGGATGTGCCCACTTCATTTCCCAATGGTGCCAACCCACCCTATGAACCCAAAAATTATGATGACCGCTTTCACGGGCCAATGTTGTTACGCCCTAGTTTAGGCAATTCCTACAATATTCCAGCAGTTAAGGCATTGGAATTTGTCGGTGTGTGTAACTTCATTACCAATGTGCAAAAGCTAGGACTTACCTCATTACAAGATGATGGCTGTGACGAAGTCGGTGCACCGCGCAATTATGGCTTGTCTTTATCTTTGGGCGGTGGAGAAATTAGTCCGCTGGAAATGGCATCTGCATTTGGTGCCTTGGCCAATCAAGGAAACCGTTTACCCCCATTTACTATCCATCGCATTGAAAATCGTCAGGGCGAGATTTTGTATGAACAAACGCCTGCCGATCCCAATGCGACACAGGTTGTACGCTCAGAACATGCTTATTTACTCAGCGACATGTTGTCGGACAACAATGCGCGACAACCCGCATTTGGCACGAACAACAGCTTGGTTGTGCCCGGACATCGGGTAGCAGCGAAAACAGGTACATCCGGCTCAAGTCGTTTTGATGTACGTGATGCATGGACAATTGGCTACACGCCTGAAGTGGTAACGGCCGTTTGGGTTGGCAACACCGACAATCAACCCATTGGTGAAGGACAATCGGGGACGCAAGTGGCTGCGCCCATTTGGAACCGCTTTATGACACAATACCTTTCAAATCGTACGCCCGTCGACTTTGTCCGTCCTGCTGGTGTCGTTGACATTGAAATTTGCGCTGACTCTGGTACACGCCCCGGCCCTGGCTGCCAAAGTCGAAAAGTTGAACGGTTTGCGGCGGATCAACCACCTTTAGACAGTGAATTTGACTTTATTCAAAATGTAGCCATCGATTTATGGACAGGACTGCGTGCCAATGAACATTGTAGTGACGCAGTGCAAGAAGCCGGCTTCTTCGATATTTTGGTTTATGGCAATGAGGATGTTCTTTTGCGTGAACGTACCGTTGCGCAGCAATGGTTAGAAAACACAAGTGGTGGACAAGCGTGGCTCGCTTCACGTAACGTTGCCGCCCCATTAAAGCTGCCACCTGCGGATGAATGTAATGCAGAAACGCCACGGCCAGAAATTGAAATCTTATCACCACGAGAAAATGAAGACATTACCAGTGTTATTGACATTGTAGGTTCTGTGAATGCACCAAACTTTACAGGTTACCAAGTCGAATATGGTCATAGTGCGGATCCCGGTGGGTGGGCACTCATTGGCGAGCGCCAAGCAAATCCAGTTAACAATTCCGTTTTAGCTAGTTGGGATTCTGCTGAAGCAAATTATAGTGGCCCATTAACGCTCCGTGTGATTGCCTTTGGTCCCAATAATCCTTACACAGATGAAGGAAATCCGGTGTTTGCAGAAAAGCGTGTGCTTGTCAATTTGTTACAACCAACAGCAACCCCTACACCAACAATAACACAAACGCCAACACCAACAGTCACCAGCACACCGGAAAACACACCAACGATAACCCCAACAATACAAGGTAGGGCAACATTAACTCCAACACCGACTGAAGAGGCTCCTACAGTCGAGTCACCAACAGAAACACCGACGCCGACGAACGAACCGGAGCCATCGCCGACAGCAACCCCTGAGCCTTAATGAATATCAAGCAGCCCTTAAGGTTCAGTTGAGAAAAAGCCGATTTTAAAAATCGGCTTTTTTATTCGCAATTTTCACCCAGCAAGGGATGAAAAAGGATTACAATCAAAACCAATTTGTAATTGTAGCTTGATGTATCCGTATCCTGAGCACAATAGCGAGCGTTACCCTATGACAAATGAACTGATAACGGCCGTATTATTCGACTGGGACTTTACTTTAGCCTATACACTTAGCCAACATACAACCTATGATGAGCGCACGACGACCATGTTTCAACGGGCAGGCGTTGCTTGTACGTTACAAGAAATTCAACAAGCACGTGCAACCCAAGAAGCTGAGATCCAAAAAGGCGTTGTCAATGTGCCTACCCATCCACAGCGAAAAGAAGATTTCTACTTGCTCTATCGTGATTTGTTACGACGAATCGGAATTAAAAATGCAACGGATGAACTCGTTCATGAGATCTATTCCGAATATGCACGATTACCAACTTATTTATATGATGATGTGCTTCCTGCATTACAAAAATTGCAGGATTGTGGTTTCTGTTTAGGGATATTATCCAATCACACAACGGCCGTTCGTGTGGCCATGGAACAACTTGTAGGACAATATATCTCCACCGAGCACATTACAATTAGCGAAGAAGTTGGTATGCATAAGCCCAATCCACAAATTTACCAACTTGCCGCTAAAAAAATCAATGTCCTTCCAGAACGATGTATCTATGTGGGCGACAATTTAGTAGTTGACGCGATTGGCGCAGTTGAGCATGGCGGGTTTGCCGGTGGCGTTTGGGTTAACCGTAAACAAATCCAACCAACCCATGATTTTCCTATTGGGGTAGCTCAAGTCAGCAACCTGACCGAAGTTGTAGATCTTTATGAGTATGATTGTGCCGCCACCCAAATCATCTAAAAATTGACATTATTTAATAAAGCGTTTAACATTTGGGAATAGATGGGACTCAACTCCTATTTACCTTGGGAAGTGAAGTATCGGATTTATCGGGAATTAAGAGATGCAGATTAAAAAAGTTCGCAACCAAATGTGGGTCTTCGAAGACAACAAACCTGTTCGTCAGGCGAAGGAAAGCGAAGTAAAACGGTGGGCTACCACGCAGCTTATCGAAAGATTACAAGCTGATTCCCCTAACGCAAACAACCCACAAAACTTAAACCTCAAATCTGTTTAACCTGATAAGAGGTATCACAAATTTCTTGTAGTTCCCTCAAATGCAATTCAACAAATGATTGAATCGTAAGGCACGCCAGGCGTGCCTTTTTTTATGCTAACGTAAAGAAACCGGTTTATCTTTTTGCAATTACATCTCTGCTGTCAATTTCAAGAAATCTTCATTGATATATTCTAGTGATTGATGGCGGAAATAGGTGTTGTATAGTTCCGCATAATGTCCATCTTGAGCCATTAGCCTTTCATGGCTGCCCTCTTCGATAATGCCACCATTTGACATAACAATAATACGATCTGCGTTCTTTACCGTTGAAAGGCGATGGGCAATAACAATCGCTGTACGCTCAGCCATGACCACATCAAGTCCTTCTTGAATTTGGGTTTCAGTGAAGGGATCCACACTGGCGGTTGCTTCATCGAGAATAAAGATGGCTGGATCTTTAAGCATAACACGTGCCATCGCCACAAGTTGACGCTGCCCCATCGACAAATTGCTGCCTCGTTCGCCGACATCGGTGTCTAATCCTTGTGCTAGACTGTTGAGCCAAATGCCTTCACTAATACGGTTTGCGGCTTGCAATACATCTTCATCTGTTGCCTCAGGACGGCCGTATCTGATGTTATCGCGTACAGAACCAGAAAAAAGGAAAGGCTCTTGCGGTACCAAGCCTAAATGCTCGCGGAATTGCCCCAGATCGAGCGAACGAATATCATGTTCATCAATGAAAATGTTGCCCCCTTGGAATTCATAAAATCGCATGACTAATTTGGCAATACTACTTTTACCTGCACCTGTATGTCCCACTAAGGCAACGGTTTCTCCTGCTTGAATGTCTAAATTAAAATCGGGCAAAACCAACTCTTTGTCGTTGTAGCTAAAGCGGGTATGCTCAAAACGAATACGGCCGTTTATCTGCTCAACTGCTTTATTATCGGTCTGGCGTACATTGGTCTCCTTATCGATCAAGGCGAAAACACGTTCCGAAGCAGACAACCCATCTTGGAACTGACTCCAAAAAGAAGCTACGTTCATCATCGGCCACCAGTAAAACCCAACTGCTTGCATAAACAGATACCATTGCCCGGTGGTCAACTGTGTAAACGATTCTGGGCGCGTTGTTATTCCCCCCGCCCACAGCAAAACGGCCGTTCCCAAACCAGACGCCAACACCAAAATGGGAAAGATGGAGTTGATCACCAAACCACGCTGCACGCCCACCTTGTACCCTTGTTGGTTATTATCGTCGAATGTTTGGTATACAGCAGGCTCTTGCCGATAACTCTTAGCAACAGTAATCCCACTAATCGATTCTTGAATTTGGGCATTAATTACGGCCGTAACCCGACGTGCATTTTGCGTCACTCGCCGCGCCACCTTACGAAAACTGAGGGCAATAGCAACGGCAACGGGGGTCATAATCAACATCAAAAACGTGAGCCACAAGCTAACGGTTGCCAGATAAACAGTCAAAATAATAACCAATAACGCCTGACTCATTAAGTTCAACGTCAAAGAAACGGTCTCTGAAAAATCTTGTGTGTCCGATGTGACCCGACTAACAATCTTGCCCGATGGATGTTCGTCATAAAAGGACATATCATGGTTGATCGTCGCATCAAAAGAATCTTTGCGTAGCTGCAAAACGACATTCCCTACCACATGCGCCGAGAAATATTGGCGAATGAAGTTAAACACCCATGCTGATGCTCCCAGCAAAGAAATGCCAAGCGCAATCAAGCCAATCATCTGCATCGTCGCATCCTGATCAACCAAATCAATTGCCTGCGCAATCACAATGGGCGCCGCAACCGTGAACAATGAGTTCAAGGTGATCATCGTGGCAACCAAGATCATCTTGCCTTTATAAGGCTGAAAATAAGACCAAATACGACGAATCAACTCGTTATCATCATACTGTCGATCATACGATTCAGTTTCTAAACCATCTAAAATAAAACCCATGTTATTACCTTCTGTAGAGGCTTGGCGGTGCCAAGCGCTTATTCATACCGCGCAAAAATTCGTTGATAATCTGGACTGGTGGAGAGAAGTTGTTCATGTGCTCCTTGGGCCACCAATTGTCCTTGACTCAGCACCAAAATTTGGTCTGCCCATCGAATTTGTGACAGTCGATGGGTAATCAAAAAGGTTGTTCGTTGTTGGCTAATGCGCCGCATCGCTTTTTGAATTTCGTCCTCTGTAGCACTATCAATCGCGCTGGTGCTGTCATCTAAAATGAGAATTCGCGGATTGGTTAAAAAAGCACGTGCAATAGCAAGCCGCTGCCGCTGCCCACCTGAAAGCATGACCCCACGCTCCCCAATTTCGGTCTCGTAACCATCCTTAAAACTCATAATAAAATCATGCGCTTGCGCCGATTTGGCAGCTTCAACAATCTCTTCTTGGGTGGCATCGGGACGTCCAAAGGCGATATTTTCGGCAATGGAGCGAGAGAAGAGGAAAATATCTTGCTCAATGGTGGAAATTTGGGAACGTAACGATTCTAAGCTCCATTCGCGCACATCAACGCCATCAATATAGATACGGCCGTTTTGCGCGTCAAAAATACGGTTAATCAAACGAGTCAACGTCGTCTTCCCCGTTCCTGTTTGCCCCACAATAGCCACTGTCTGACCCGGTTTGGCCACAAAGGAAATATCTTTTAAGACAAGGTTGCCATTCCTTTGCGTCGTTTCTACATAGCCAAAGTCAACATTCTCAAAAGTAACTTCCCCTTGCATCACGTCTGTATAGCCACCATCTTGCTCTGTGACACGTGTATCATCATTCAACATCTCTAAAAGACGTTTGGCACTGGCAACCCCAAGTTGAACTAAGTTAAAGGAGAAAATGGAGATAAATGTCGGGAAGCGTAACATACCAAACAATCCCATATACCCTACAACCTGACCAAGAGTTATCGCGCCTTGTTGGTAGAGGAAGATTGCATTCAAAAAGGCTAAGCCATACGCAATACTAAAAACCAACAGCGGTAAGTACCGTGCCTGGATAACCCCTTGTTTAATGAAATGTTCCTTGAAAACGGCCGCATTGCCATAAAATTTGCCCAGTTCAACTTCCTCTTTGGCATTACTTTTTACAACCTCGATGCCATTAATCGCTTCTGCCAACCCAGAGTTCATCACACCAAACTGTTCGCGCAGCGCCAAACTAACAGGATTTAATTGACGGGCATAATCCCAAACCGTGATCACAAAGAAAATAAGGAAAAGCACAGGGGCAACGAGCAAACGGACATCCATCAACCCAATCAACACCACTGGGGCCACAATTCCCATTAAACCATCCATCAGCAGCAAAAAACCAGGATTGAACATGAAGTTTAGAGCACGGACATCATTGGTGGCCCGCGCCATAATATCCCCAATTCGTTGTCGGTTGTGGAACGTTTGGCTTTTTCCCAAGAGACTCACATACAGTTCATCCCGCGAATCGCGCTCCATACGTTGCGCTAAATATTCAATGGAAAAGTTGCGCAAAATCCCCATACCACTTTGCACAGCAATCACTGCAAACACGGTTACGGCAATGCCAACCAAAGCGGTTGTCAACCAATCTGGTGTAGAAATTAGATCAAATGCACGACCAATAAGCACTTGTACATAACTGGCCGCAAAATTATTAATGATGGCAGCAATCAGGGCAATCAAGGGCAATATTGGATACCGCAGCAAATGCGAAAGAATCCAACGATTTGACCCATTTTGGTTGTACTCGTATGCTCCCTCGACGTAAAATTCAGCTTTACTCAAAAGTTCACCTATTCCTGCACAGTTATCCCAAACGACAACTGTGCTTAACAGTTTTGTCAATCTACATATCTTAAACGTATAACAACGGTTTAATCATCACTTTGTTTTACTCACAAAATGACACTGGCTTACAAACATGTAAAATATTCAGCTTTGGCAACATTGCATGAAAATCACTATGTTTGCACTTTTTACGATTGTCTCAGGATGACTATTCATTATTGATAGTGAATGTCACAACAAGTGAATACACAATTCACAAAAATAGTGCAGCAATCTTGAACTACAAATTATGGCAAAAAAACTCAAATTAGACCATATTTTCTATTAGATACTGATCTAATTGACAGGAATTGAAATGCTTTCGCTTTGCGTGTTCTATACCCATCATCTTTTTAGGCAAGACGCAATACGAATACAGTGTTTCATAAAATATCCTAACTTAACTGTCCAACTGTCATTCCCGTGAATACGGGAATCCACTCGTCTAAATCTGGATTCCCGCCTACGCGGGAATGACATGAATAAC
>JBNKHS010000229.1:0-7134 GCA_050290485.1 Promineifilaceae bacterium (SeqCode)
CGCAAACTATCTTCAGGAGCCAGTTCATTCAGAAGAATCGGCTCTACATCTAAGCCATAGGCAATCTCTTGGTCACGTGTGGTCAGCAAAATGGCGCATCGTTCGGCGTCTGGCAGTAACGGCCGTATTCGCGAAATTTGCCCAACATCATCCAAAACAATCAACGTCTGTCGCTGAGCTAACATGCTGCGCACAGCCAAAGCACGGCTTTCAATATCAGGCAAGCCGTTGAAGTCAAAGCCGTACGCATCCCCCCAATTGGCGAGTACATCCATGGGATCGCTAATCGCTGCATCAACCCACAACACCCCATCAGCGAACTTACTCTTGAGCTGATGCGCAACTTCCACAGCAATTGTCGATTTACCGGAACCACCCATCCCTACCAAAGCAACCATCGGCATATTCTCTGCTGTCAGTTCTGTCTCGATTTGGGAGATCACATCTTGGCGGCCAACAAAATGCTGCGGCAGTTTGGGCGCTTGGAACGGTGCAGGAACGGTAACCGTAGTCGTTTCCGGTTGAGGAGGTGGCGCAGGTACAACGGCCGTTGTTGGTGCAAACAAGGATTGTACCGCTACCCCTTTGCGCATCGCTTCTAATTCAGCCCCGACTAAACGTACGGATGGTATACGTTTATCAGGCTCTTTGGCCAACATACGCCAAATCAAATCAGACAGATCATTAGATACCTCGGGGCGGATGGTTTGAATATCCCTCACGGGTTCATTCAAGATGCTGATGATCAGCTGCGTCATGTTGTCACCGGAAAACGGCCGTTCTCCTACCAACATCTCATAAAGCATCACCCCAAATGCCCAAATATCCGTTCTTTCGTCCACCATTTGCGCAGAAATCGCTTCTGGACTGAGGTAAGCATACGTTCCGGAGATGGAGGCACCGTTCCCAAGCACCTCATCAAACAAAGCCACCCCAAAATCAGAAAGGCGTGGTGTGCCATCGTGCGCAATCAGCACATTGGCTGGTTTAATGTCGCGATGAATGATGTTTAGATGATGAGCGCGAGTCAAAGCATCTGCCAATTCAAGAGCAATGTCCATGACTCGCTCGATAGACAATTGGGATTCAGTTTGCATTAACTGCTGCAGATCCCCGCCTGTCACATACTCCATCACCAAATATTGATCGCCTTGATGCTCCACCATGTCAATCATCTTGACGATGTTGGGATGGTTCAACCGCGCCAAGGCCTCCCCTTCGCGTCGGAACCGAACAAACTGCTCTTCGTCTGATGCTGTAATCAAACTTTTAATGGCAACAGGTTGCTTCGTCAGGGTATCCATACCCAAGTAAACAAGCCCCATCGCACCTTGTCCGATCTTTTCTTTGATGATGTATCTGTTAGCCAGTTGTTCGGGAATGGTCATGAGTCGTTACAAGAATGGTTGTTGGGTAAACTATACAGAACACAGAATATCTGCATCTAGTGTAAACAAAACAGAGATAGTCGCCAATAGATTGGTTAGGCAAATATTGGGTGTAGAGAAACATTTAGAGCATCCAAGACCATAAATGATTAAGAGGAGCATATGTACAAAGAGAAAATGATTGGTATTGTCGGTGGCGTTGGTCCTTACGCAGGCATCGATCTGCAGCAAAAGATTGCCAATCAAACAGTAGCTAATAAAGACCAAGACCATTTAACCGTACTCTCGATTTCGCAACCCAACCAGATTTTGGACCGCACCGAATATTTGCTAGGAAAAGTTGACATAAATCCCGCTTTGGCCATGGCCCAACAGCTACTACAACTCTACAAACTCGGCGCAGAAGTCGCAGGAATTCCATGCAATACAGCCCATGCACCACGAATTTTTAATGTTATTCGCACAGAGTTAGGAGAAGCAGATTGTCCAATTCAGTTATTGCATATGATTGAGGAAACGGCCGTTTACCTCCAAAGCAACTACCCAACGATCAAAAAAGTGGGCATTCTTTCCACGACAGGAACATACAAAACCCAAATTTATCCACAAATTTTAGAGCCGATGGGATTTACGGCCGTAGTGCCTGACTTTAATATGCAAGAGAACCTAATCCATCCTGCTATCTACGATCCTGAAATTGGGATTAAGGCCAAAGGCGCTAATGAAACTGCCCGAAATCATCTATTGACAGGTGTAGCCGCATTAACTGAAAAAGGAGCAGAAGCGATCATTCTGGGCTGTACAGAGATTCCCCTCGCCATTCCAGAAACAAAAATCGGGTCTACCCTTTGTGTAGACCCGACCCATATTCTTGCTCGTGCGCTCATCCGAGAAGCAAATATTAGTAAATTACGAATGGAATGATTGCATCATGGGCAACATTGGAATAAGACGCACTGTCTGGAAAGGATGGCGTACATTGGGCAAGACCAACAACTGCCCCTGCGGCATGTCCCGGCTTAAACGCAATGCCTCAGACACAGGAACCAACTCATCCCGATCGCCAACACTAACTAAAACTGGAACTTGTACATGGGCCACAGTTCGTTCAGGGATGCCATTTTCCACCAAATCACTGGTTAAGTCAGCAGCTTGGCGCACAAGAACACGCCACTGCCTTGCCCCATGGTCTTGTACAAGTTGATCGGCATAAGCAGGAACTTTTTCGGCCAGCATATCCGGATTCATTTGATCCTGCATTTTGGCAGCAGCATCAGCAGTCCAGAAGAATTTCGTGGCATGCATTTGTAAAGTACGCACACGCCGATGCTGGTTGAGCGCCAACATAAGACCAATATACCCACCCAAACTATAGCCAGCAAGGTGGATTGATTCCACTTGTAGATGGTCTAACAAGCCGGTCAGATCATTCAACAACATTTCTACAGACAAACTGGCAGCATTATTTTGGGAACGGCCGTGTCCACGTAAATCCATCAAAATCAACCGATAATCCGTTGACAATGGCTTAATAAAATGTCGCCACTGATTGCTAATCGTTCCTAATAAACCAGGAAGCAACAACAACTGTGGTTTTTCGGAAGAACGACCCCCGTACATTTCATAATGAATCACACTGCCGTCTTCTGCTGTCCAACTACTCATAAGTCTCTCCAGTGGCAACAACAAACCCAATCGCATGCGTATCGGTATGAGACAAGCTAATGGCCCAAGAGGTTAACCCTTTTTCCTGAGCCAACCGATGCGCCTGGTTGTGTAAAACCAGCTCAGGTTTACCGCGCTCATCGCAGACTACTTCCACATCTTTCCAACTAATATCACCAATGCCTGTTCCTAATGCCTTGCCGACTGCTTCTTTAATCGCAAACCGACCGGCAAAGCTTTCAAAACGGCCGTTACAATAATCTTGTTCCTGTTTCGTAAAAAACCGTTGGTAAAAGCGTGTCCCATGCCGCGAAAACCCACGCTCCATACGACCCACTTCAATCATATCGACACCAACAGCCAATCCTTTACTCATTCACCGCTCCTGCAACAGCAATACCTATTTGTTCTGTGCTCAAATATTTTTGTGCAGCAGCTCGTATTTGTTCCGCCGAAATCGCTTCAATCTGATCGGAGTAATCCATTAAATAATCAAGACCCAACCCATAAAACTCAATATCTGAAATAACATCTGCGATGCCACTATTGGTCTCTAGCCCCATAGGCAAGGAGCCAATGCGATACGCTTTGTTATCTGCTAACTCATCTTCAGGCACCAGTTCATCTTGCATCCGCTTAATCTCATCCAAAATTGATTGGATAGCTTGGTCAACGACATTTGGCGCAACACCAGCGATGGCACACCATGGCGCAGGGCCAAGGCCGCCTTGTAATCGACTGTACGCATAATAAGCCAACCCTTGTTCTTCGCGTACTGAATACCCAATGCGTCCCATCATCCCAAAAACACCTAAAATAGTGTTCGCCAGACTCATATCTAAATAATCAGGCGCAGCACGTCGCGGGCCAGGTAATCCCAAGCGAATATCTGCTTGTTGTTTATCAGGCATAGCCACATGAATCTGCTTGCGTTCAGCCGGACGCAAAACGTCTGTTACCTGGATTGGGGCAGGCTGATCACTGTTTTGCCAATCTCCAAAAATGCTGGCAATTTTAGCCACGGCCGTTTCTGCTTTTATCGCGCCAACAATGGTCACAACCATATGTGCTGGCCCATAATGTTTTTGATGAAATTGAGCTAAATCGGAAGCATTTATGGCTCTGAGCGTTTCATGGTAGCCAACCTCAGAACGGCCGTATGGGTGATCACCGTAAATTAATTCATCAAAAGCGAGAGAAGCCATTGCCCGTGTATCATTGGCACGCATATGCAACGCAGTCATCAGCTGCCCCTGCACCTGTTTGATTTGCGCTTCGGGAAATGTAGGGTTGCGCAGCGAATCTGCACAAATCTCCAAAATAAGATCGATGTCCTCAATCAACCCCTGTCCCGAAAAGCTGCTGGAATGATAGCCGCCATCAAAACTTAGCTCTGCACCAACCGATTCTAATTGATCATAAATTTGTTCAAACGTATGTGATTGCGTGCCATGCATTAAGGAAACGGCCGTAAAGTTGGCCAAACCGGCAGTCGCCCGTGTTTCATTCAATGCACCTGCCCGAATCAATCCCTCAATCACAAAAGATGGGGATGCAAAACGTTCGTACACCAAAACAGTGATTCCGTTTGGTAATACCTCTCGGTGAATTGTTGTTGTATTGGGGTAATTCATTGAATACTCTGTTCTCTCCGCGATCATCGTGCAAATATAATACCATTACTTGTCATAAATTGACAATGGGGTGATAGATAACCGATTTTTACCCAAAACAGTATCATTTTCACCATCTAAATGATAGAATAAATCAGGTTGGGAGCCCTGTTGAATAAGTTAAGCAAAGTGTATGAAGCAAGCCTTGTTCATACAAGGTTGTGTTAAATAAAGTTAATGGAAAAACAAACAGTTGTATCAATAGCAAAATTAGCTGGCGTTTCACGATCTACAGTTTCTCGTGTCATTAATAATCAAGCCGGGGTGCGTCCTGAAGTGCGCGACCGTGTATTATCCGTTATTCATGAAACAGGATTCCGACCACATCCCGCAGCACGATCTCTTGCTGGGCAACATACAAATATTATTGGTCTTGTTATTGCCGAGCCTGCGCAAACATTATTTGCAAACCCCTACTTTCCTCGTTTAATACAAGGAATTACCCAAGCGTGTAACGCACGCAACTTAACCCTTTCCCTTTTTCTTTTTCATACCCAAGTGGAAGAGGAAAAATTGTATCCCAAAATTATGGGAAATCGTTTATTTGATGGTTTAATTGTTACGGGAACGCACATGAATGATCCCCTCATCCCAGATCTGCTTAAAAATCAAGTTCCTTTTGTGATGGTCGGCCACCATGATGACCCCAATGTAAATTATATTGACGCTGATAATTTGAATGGCGCGCATACGGCCGTTTCCCATCTTATTCGTTTAGGATATCAACGAATTGCTCACATCACTGGCGATCTCAGCAACTATGCAGCCAACAGTCGCCGTGATGGCTATATCAATGCGCTTCGGGATCGGGGTCGGGCAATTGATCCCGCTCTGATTGCTGAAGGGGACTATACAGATATAACTGGCTATTCTGCCATGGAATATTTATTGCAAAAAGATATCGATGCTGTCTTTGTGGCCTCAGACACAATGGCGCAAGGTGCTATCCGGGCACTGCATACCCATCACGTACGCATCCCTGAAGATATTGCTGTTGTCGGCTTTGATGATCTCCATTCACAAACCAGCATGGTGCCTAAATTAACAACAATTCGTCAACCGATCAAAAGGGTTGGAGCCATGGTTGTCGATACCTTAATCGATATCATCGAAAACGGTGTTACCCCCGCAAGACGTCTTATCCTCCCGACAGAACTTGTCATTCGCGAATCTTGTGGTGCAATGAAGTTATGATAAGTCCCTCCCTTTTCATCAGCTAAATATCGCCTGCAACAACAGTCAAAACGAATTCATCTTCAACGCACCACCAACCGGTTAACGATGGTGCCGGTTGAGGTAAACGGCCGTTATCGCAAACCACCACAAAGGGCACCCAATCTTGAGGCGATTGCACAATAGGCTCAATTAAACAATTAACAGCCAAGGTATCTACCGACAAGCCTAAATGCAAAGCTTTCAAAGCGGCTTCCTTGGCACTCCAAATTGCGGTTGTTATCGTATTCTGCAATGCTTTGCTGGTGCACTGCAAAACGGCCGTTTGCTCCTCAGGTGTAAAGTATGCCTCAGTAAATCCCTCTGGTCGCGCCGCGATACGCTCTAAATCAGCACCTATCGGCGCGTTTGGTCTTTCAATTGCTGCAGCAAAAGCACGACCATGCGAATGGCTAATCGAGATAGAGAAATTTTGATCTTGAACAGGCAAACGATATTCAGGTACACCATCTTCATTGTTGGTAATCGTAATTAAATCTAACGGCAAAGAAGTACCATTTTTCTCCCAAATAACAGTTTGCAACAATCGCTTCGCCGTCCAACGGCCCAACAACCAATCATGGCGTCGCTTCTCTGTGTGCAGTGAAGAAAAACGCTGCTCCTCCTCTTCTGTTAAATACCAACCCTTTTCAAAAGCCTGGGTAGGTGTAGGTAGTTCAGTGTGAGTTTGTGTTAACCAGTGGATCATAATCTATTCAAATTCTTTCCAAGAACGGCCGATTTCCAAGCCGAATACAAAGGCAAATAAAACGAAAAAACTACTGGCTGTTGTTGTGACCAAAGAAGGCGCAACAACGTTCAACAGGACTGTTAAAATCCAGCTCAATAAAAGCAGATAAACACCCCATTTTTTCCAAAGAAAAATACCCACAATGCCCACACCGCCAACCAAAACAAGCAAGCTTAATGTCACAAGCTCCGTTGTCGATGTGCCTTCAGGGACATACTGGGAACCCGTCAACCCAGCCAATAAGCCCAGCAAACCTATCGCATAAAAAATGGTGAATAAGAGCAACGCAATTGAAAAAAGTGTGTTTCGATGATGTTCAATTTGTTTCATCTTACCCATCCTTATTCGCCAAAGGCGCTGCAACTTGTCACAGCGCCTTTGGCAAAATGTCACCATCACAAGGTAACCTTGCCGGGCAAAGTTACGGTGCGATACGCAAACAATT
>JBNKHS010000230.1:0-7093 GCA_050290485.1 Promineifilaceae bacterium (SeqCode)
CGACTGCTTTGACGCATAGGTAATAAGCCAGTTCATTAGCTTTGTTCCAATGCCTTGATGACGATAATGAGGGTGGACACCAATGACCAAAATTGGGGTGGATTCGTCTATGTAGCCACGATCAAAGTGCGTGTCATTCCAAAATCGATACCAGGCTGCACCGACTGGTATTGCGTCGAGCATGGCAATAACGGCCGTATCTCCATCCCGTTCTCCCCATTCAGCAAGCGTTTTACTAACCTCTGGATAGGCAAGACCTTCTGCAAGGGAAGGTCTACTGTTACTTGCCCGCCAAAAAACAGCTTCATAAAGCATCTTTTGTAAAAATGGAATATCGGATTGTTGTGCTTCTCTTAAAAGAATAGTCATGTTTTTTTGAGAATCCTATTGATTTGTATTATCGAAGAAAAAATACCAATAGACAGCGACCTCATCTGTGTTTGGAGCAAGCCCTTTATATAAGAAATTGTCGAACCCTCCAATTTCAAAGCCACAGCGTTCATAATAGTGACACGCCCGAACATTACAGTTTTGTGTTTCCGCGACAATGCCAGGCAACTGTTTTTCCTGCGCCCATTTTTTTGCTTGCGCCATCAAAGCTTGACCGACGCCCATCCCTCTAGAACGAGCATCAACAGCAACGTAATCTATATAGGCATAGTTATTCCAATTTTTACGGAGCACAATATGGCCAACAGCCTTGCCATCAATGTAGGCGAGCAAAACGATCCTGTCTGGATTGTCGAGATAAGTGGTGTAATCAATTTCATCCTGATCATATTGTTTTTTCGTTGGTGGATGTTCAACAATGCTGTAGGTGATTTTGTTGTTTTCGCTGTGCAGAACCAACTGGCTATCAATCATAAATTCGCTGCTGCCTTGCTTCACATCTTGTATATTGAGTTTACTAAGCTCTTTGATGCTCAGGTTCATAGTGTGTACCGCTAGCTTATTTGATGTTGTGCTACACGACGACTGCTAAAGATGTTTTTTTTGTTCGGGGAATGTTGTTCAGTGAAAACGGCCGTAATTGTATCAAGAACAATTAGTCGCATGTAGTAGAATGCCAACGGGTGCGACTTAAATCGTCACTTCTCGTTGATGTAGCATGTGTAGTTAGTCGACCAATCAACTTTAAGCACTTTCCTGGCGTAACCGACTGTACTCATTACGCAAGGCAGTATCTTTGTTAATAGGGTCATGTGCTTGATCGCTGTCAGTTTTTCCATTTATTCCACACTGATTTAGAAAACTGAACATCTGCAGTAGATGCACAATCTTGTCATCATCTTCCGATTCAGGCTGTACCTTATCTTGTCGCAGCAAAAGCGTGCGCTCAAAAATCGGGAGTTCGTTCACTAATTCGGACGAATTGATGAGTTGTCGAAACTTTTCTATCGCTTCATCTTCACTGAGGCTATGCCACGCTGTTACTTCAACTTCATCATCAGGCAAGAGATGGCCTGTGGCCTTAAAGTAATGCAATTCTAATGCATAGACATGCCCGTACGTACAATAAGGACAGCCATTGAGGACCGAAATCTCAGTCGCTATTAAATGTGTCCGAATTGGTCCCCACTGTTTGAGAATTTTCTCGTAGGACGGCATATTTTGCACAAACCAAGAAAGCGAGGCAGATGCGCCATGTTGGGTCACGATATGATGCATCAGATTGGGTTTAAAGCCCCATAAACCATTGCCAACCATTTCTAATATATTTTGGGCAATCCGTGAGGATGTATTCATGGTATCAATTTCCTTGATCAAAAAATGTCCAGCTATCTAACTCAGGTGGTTGAATACCCAATTGTGTCAGAATCGTCATGATTTGGGCGCGATGTTCGGTGGCATGGTTGATTGCCTGGGTCAGAATGATGGTTTTGGGTACATCACGTGGCGTACCGTCCCAGTCAATTTGCACTGTGTCATTGGCTTGTACCTTCACCGACCACTCAATCAAACCGGAACCGGTGGCGCGCACGGATTCTATCATTTCGACTATGGTCAAAGGTGGTGCATTTTCTGGTTGGTGATGGCGTTGCCCCGTGCTGATACGTGAAAAGTAGGATTGTTCAGCCTTAACAATGTGCTCCAAAGTGTTGCGAATGGAACCAAATGTACCAGATAAGGTGGTCTCTAGTTGTTCATCGGTCAACGCCTTACAGGATTCGAGTAGTTGTAAATTGGCCCAAAGATGATGCTTAAAGAGGGTTGTGAGTGTATCAGGACGTGTCATGTTATCCTTCTCCTTATTCCATTCTGCTTAATAAATCTATTTTGCGAACGTATTTGTGTCATCACATTATATTTGTCCTTAGCTTGATGACAATGTTGTGACTAAAGTGAGCATGCTAGCGTAGAAAGAGTTTAAATTTTGTTGAATGAAAACGGCCGTAAATACACCAAGCCCGATTGACACAAAATCATTCCATTTGCCAAATGCCTGTTACTCACTGTCTTTCACAAGCTGAGGATTACGATCTAAAATCGCTTGAAGCTCATCTACCAATTCCACCCTTTGCGCTTTACCCTCTTTGTACGCAACAAGTATTTTTACTCCTGGCAAGAGCAAAAAAGCCTTTGTTAGTCCTGCTTTCATTGTCGCCTCAAATGGTGCCCCATCATCTGGCAGCACCCGCACCGCAATTTTTAGTTCCGGTTCTGATCCCGAATAATTATTGTACTTGGATTTTTCCATCTCCTTATTCATTTTTGCTCGACCATCTTCCAACACTTCCGCAAGGGCTTGAACAGTCCGTTTTTTGCCAAATAAAAAACTCATACAAAATCTCCCAGCTAAGCTATCCATTTTCCCAACCTGCTCACGAACAGGGTTGTTGCATACTAATGATGCATTGAAAAATATTTAATTTTGAGAAAAACGAGAATTCGATCAAAGTATAAATTGAGCACTTGATTTACACAAGAAGCCTTGCTTCTCTTTGTCTTGCATCGTTATGCGTGCTTCTTTCTTAGATCACATTAACTATTGCTATCGCCAATTGATGTATGATAGCCGCTATGTTTGGACATACTTTCGTACACATCGTCGACTACAGCAAGGCAGTATCGGCAAAGGATTGGCTCAACTCGATGGATAATCAGATCGTCTTCATTTTGTTTTTGACCTTTATCATTCATTTAATTACCACATTAGCCTATTCGGTGCGTATTGTTGGCACGCGCACTGGGAAAATTTTCATTGCGGCTTCTCTGTTCAATATTTTGGCACTTTCTTCGCGCGTGGCAAGCTCAGCGCAAGGTCCGTTGCTGGCTAAATATGTTGAAGGGGAGCTTGTTGCTAGCTCATTGCAAACGGCAACGATTAACTTCCGTTGGATTTTGCTTGCGACGACGCTGGCCACAGCTGTGGGCATTGCCATGATGCCCACATTCCAGCGTTCATTTGGCAAAGTAGTAGCGGGGTTTGATATTTACCGCTCTGTGCCCCGCTTGTTGTTACATGGGTTTTCCAAATCAGGTATTTATCATTTACGAACATCGGTTGCGATTCCTTCCACAACCAATTTAGGCAGTTGGCGTGCCGTAAGACGATTGCCATTTCGGTTACTCATCGTCAATACGCTCATTGAGGCATTGTTTATTGTTGGGGCGTTTTCCGCGCTGTATGCTGGGTATTTAGAACCTGATTTACGGTTAACGGCCGTATCTCTGTCTCCCGTCATTACTGGCATTGCCACTATCGTGCTTTTCTTGTTTATCAATCCTTATCTTTCGATCATGACCGATGATGTGCTCAAAGGAGAAACGAGCCAACTCTTCTTGACCCGTATTGTTGCTTTGCTGGTTGGTAGTCGTCTAGCCGGAACCATACTTGCCCAAATCATGCTAGTTCCAGCCGCTTATCTCATTATTGCTATTGCCGAGTTGTTGTAATATTTTCGCGTTTTCTCTCTCAATTCTAAATTCCAACACAAAAACTGTTGTTACAGACTGACGAGTCGGTTATACTATTTCCGGTGTTATAGACTGGTGAGTCTGTAACGTTACTTTCGGAACATTTTGAATGCAAGCTATAGGGTATACCCTAATTCAGGGCAAACCCTTGAGGTCTTTTTAGGCAAAATTGAGGATAAAAATGAATCAGATGTCCCAACTGTTAGCAGCAAAATCTATTGTTGTTGGCGAAGAAACTTCCATTGTAATTGGGGAACAAGACGTTGTTTTAATGGCTGGCCCCTGTTCTGTTGAAAGTTATGCCCAGACGCGTGCTGTTGCTGAAGCGATCAAACGCGTTGGCGGGAAAGTGATTCGTGGTGGGGCATTTAAACCACGTACATCGCCACATAGTTTTCAAGGATTAGGCATTGAAGCGTTAGAAATATTGCGTGATGTAGCAGATGAGTTTGGCTTGCTGGTTATCACAGAAGCGTTATCTGTAGAACATGTTGCCACGGTAGCCCAATATGCAGACATCATTCAACTGGGAAGCCGGAATATGCAGCATTACCCACTGTTGTGGGCTGTTGGTGAACAAGAAAAACCAGTCATGCTTAAACGCGGGTTTATGTCAACTATTGAAGAATGGTTGCAAGCAGCTGAGCATATTGCCAGTCGCGGTAATGAAAATATTATGCTTTGTGAACGGGGCATTCGTACTTTTGAAACAGCTACGCGCAACACGCTAGATACCAACGCCATCTCCTTACTCAAACAGATAAGCCCATACCCCGTCATTGCGGACCCCAGCCATGCTACAGGGCGGGCGGATTTGGTCTTACCTGCAGCACGGGCTGCAGTCGCCGCTGGCGCTGATGGTCTTATTGTCGAGTTTCATCCTAACCCAGCCGAAGCACGCTCGGACAAGGATCAACAATTGCCATTGTCGATGCTGCCTGAATTTATGGACGAAGTCGGGAAAATTACGGCCGTAATGGGGAGACATTTGCGCTAACGTTCATATAATCAATGGCATAGCAATCAGCCCATTAAAAGGAGAACTGCGTAACATGATTAGCCGAATTTGGCATGGGTGGACAACACCGGTGAATGCCGACACATACGAAGCTTTGTTAAAAGAAGAGATCTTTGTTGGGATCCAAAATCGACAAATTGACGGATTTAGAAACATCCAACTCTTGCGCCGTGAACTAACTGATGAAGTTGAATTTGTCACCATCATGGAGTTTGATTCACTTGATGCTGTGCGGGCGTTTGCGGGTGAAGATTACGAAACGGCCGTTGTTCCCGAGAAAGCGCAAGCTGTTTTGGCTCGTTTTGATGCCCGTTCGCAACATTATGAAGTTAAGGTTGCCAGGCACTAGTACAGTCCGGCGGAACTAAACATTCTGTTATTATGTCAAAATTACCGGACTGTTTAAGTATTGCGCGCTTCTCCAAAACATATTGTGCATTTCTTGAGCACAATACGAGGTCGTCTTTTACGGTCAATGCTTGAATTTCTTTTTAGTTTAGGCTATTTAGGGCTTTTCATTGTCTCCTTTTTAGGGGCAACGTTAGTTCCTCTTTCCACAGAGCTATTTGTTTTAGGAATGCCCAGCCTTGGATACAATGTGTGGCTTGTCGTCGTTGTCGCTACCTTAGGTGGCTATGTAGGTAGTTTGATGAATTACTACGTTGGCCAAAAAGGGGGCGATTTTGTTTTTTCTCGGTACGTGAAGATCAAAGAATCAACTTGGAATCGAGCCGTGGGTTACTATGAAAAATATGGTGTGGTTGCCCTCTTCTTTTCATGGTTGCCCATCATTGGCGATCCCTTGTTGGTGGTGGCAGGTACATTCCATTATGATTTACGCAAATTTTCATTTTGGGTCATTTTAGGCAAGTTTATTCGCTATCTTGTCCTGCTTGGATTAGCCAATGTCATAGCCGATTGGGTATAATCCAAACCCGTTGTTAAGAATTTAATTTGTTTGGATAGAAAAATACAGGTTAGGTCAGACCTTTTCCTGTCATTCCCGTGAAAACGGGAATCCATCTTCTAAACATAGATTCCCGCCTACGCAGGAATGACACACAACTCAGATTGCTTTTGCATTGCTATAAACAATCTCCATTCCCGCAATCGCAGATTGCAAATCTCGTGACCCCAGGTCACCATTCTCCAACAAGCAACGGTAAAAAATTTGTATATCCAATTCGGAGGAAAACCTTATGAAATTTATTGATCTCAGTATTCCATTAGGTGTTGGCACACCCCCATGGCCAACTTATGAACCATTGCAAGTCAAATATTTCAAACGACTTGCGCCCAACGGGGCCAATGGACAGGTCGTGACGCACAGCAACCATGTAGGCACGCATCTTGATGGCGAAATCCATTTTTACACGCCAGGCAAGGATATTGCCCAGCTTGATTTTGACTTCCTTGCTGGTGAGGCAGCTATCGTCGATTTGAGCGATATCTGTGGTGATTACGATGTGTACACGCCAGAGATGATTGAAGAGCGTGTCGAAGTGCGCGAGAATGACATTTTGATTATCCACACGGGATACCATCATTTTGGGTGGGATCAGCCATATGGCAATGAAGTGCGCTACATGGTCATGCATCCAGGGCCAGATGCCCGCTTTGCCAAATGGTGTATCGACAAAAAGATTAAATGGATTGGGGTTGATTGTGGCAGTGCTGATCACCCGATGAACACCAAAATTCGGGACTGGATGCCGGCACAGGCAGAAGATGCCGATGCTCATTTCCAAGAAAAGTATGGCAAGCCGTTGGCTGAATACTTCACCAAAGATATGTACCAGATGATGCATTTGTGGATGTTTGATAAAGGAATTATCCATGCAGAATGTGTGGGTGGAGATATCGACTTACTGGTTAATCGACGAGTACAGGTCGGCTGTTTCCCATGGCGCTTTGTTGATGGGGAAGCATCCATTGCACGTATTGTGGCCATGGTGGATGATGATGAGTATGAAGAATTGATGGCCAAAAAAGCAGCCATGCCCAAAACGAAATTTGGCGATTGTTATGATCCCGTTCATGTGGAACGTCTTGGTGGAAGAGGGAAAGTTTATTAACAGTTTTTAGTTGTCAGTGATCGGTTTTCAGTTGCTTTATGTGCACTGATAACTGGTAACTGAACAGTGAACGTTGAAAAGC
>JBNKHS010000231.1:0-7101 GCA_050290485.1 Promineifilaceae bacterium (SeqCode)
TCACTAGCGATAGGTTGTTGTGTCGCAATGAGCTTCAAAGAATCCATTGTTACTTCAATCTGAATCTCATTAAACCATTGATCCGCTTGAATAATTTGTTCGGATGCCGCAATATTACGTGTCATCAAGGCGGAAACGGCCGTTTGCAAATTATCTTCTGCCTCACTCCCCATCCGAATAATCTGATCACGTAAGCGATCAAGTTCCTTAGCAAAGGTTTCTCGAATAATCATATTTTTGTCCTCAACAAAACATTCCGGAAGTTCATTTCATGAATGAATCTGTCAGAAGCTGCTTCCAGAATGTTAGGCAGAATACTAACCAAAACGACCCGTAATGTACTGTTCTGTCAATTCATTTTTAGGATTCGTAAACAACTCATTCGTTTCATTTGTTTCCACAAGATACCCAGCACGATCCGTGTCCATATTAAAAAAGGCAGTATAGTCAGACGCACGCGCCGCTTGTTGCATATTGTGGGTCACAATAATAATCGTGTAATTCTTCTTCAACTCTTGAATCAATTCCTCAATTTTAAGAGTTGCCACTGGATCAAGTGCTGATGTCGGCTCATCCATCAAAATAATCTCCGGTTTAACCGCAATGGTACGGGCAATACACAAACGTTGCTGTTGCCCACCAGACAAAGAGTAACCACTTTGATCGAGTTTGTCTTTGACCTCATCCCACAAAGCAGCCTGACGCAAAGATTCTTCGACCAATTGATCCATATCCCCTTTAAAGCCGTTAATTTTAGCACCCCAAGCCACATTATCATAGATGCTTTTTGGGAAAGGATTTGGCTTTTGGAAAACCATACCAATCCGGCGACGAATTTCCACGGGATCAACTTCATCCGCATAAATATTACTGCCGTGATACAAAACTTCGCCTTCAACCCGCGCCGAAGAAACAAGATCATTCATGCGATTAAAGGAACGTAAAACAGTGCTCTTGCCACATCCAGATGGACCAATCAAAGCAGTAATGTTTGAAGTTGAGAATTTTAAGTCTACATTTTTAACTGCACGGAAATTGCCATAGTAAACATGCATATCGGTTGCTTGTATTGCAACTTTGCCATTGGCAGAATGTCCATTTAAGTTTGCCATTATGCTCTCCTTGAGTAGCGATTACGCAGATAGATTGCTGAGGCATTCAGCAAGAGCAGCATGATCAACAAGATGATAATTGCTGCCGCGGCTAAATTACGGAATTCATCTTGGGGCCGCGACGTCCATTGATAGATTTGAATCGGTAATGTTGTGAATTTTGAGAATGGGTTGGCCGGATCAGTCACAATAAAAGTTGATGCGCCAATCACAACCAACGGTGCGGTTTCACCAAGTGCACGGGAAACAGCTAGGATTGCCCCTGTAAGGATACCAGGCAAGGCAGATGGCAATACATGATGCCATGTCGTTTGCCACTTCGTCGCCCCTAATGCTAAACCCGCTTGACGCAATGAGCCGGGCACCGCACGCAACGCTTCTTGCGCAGCAATGATAATAATCGGCAAAATCAGCAAGCCTAAGGTGAGTCCTGCAGAAAGAATGGTACGGCCGTTTGCCGAGGCTGAGTCCCCAATACCAAACATCGAACCACTGGTAAGAAATTCCATCGCCCGTACAAAAATAGCCAAACCCAACATCCCGTAAATAATTGAAGGCACGCCCGCCAGATTATTGATATTCGTTTGGATAATACGATTGATGCGATTCTCGTGTGATGCATACTCCTCTAAATAAATGGCCGCACCAACACCAACAGGGAAAGAAAAAAGAATCGTAATGGCCACGACCCAAAGAGACCCCATAATCGCTGTGCGAATACCCGCAAATTCAGGTGTACTCGATTGCGGGGTACGTAAAAAGTCCCAACTAATCCAAGAGTACAATTCTAAATCCGCATTGGGATATTTTTCTAACGCTTCTGCTTCAATGGCAGAGCGACGAAAAATGGAATCAATCAGGGTCCAGGATTGAACAACGTCAACTCCTAAAACCTCTGCTTTCAGAACTTCATACACACTTTCATCAGTGCGCACGTCACCGGTACAGCCAGATGGTCGTTCATTTGCTGGCGCAGCACAAACTTCATTCCACACTGCGGGTGACTCAAAGACCAACTTGTCTTCGTAGAAACGTTGTTCTCGTTCTAATACACGGCCACGTCCAGTTGATACATTCGCGGCAATAATCGGAATCAGTGCATCTTTTGGTAAAGCCTCTAACTCCACATGAACCACAGTGTCTGCAAAGAAATCAAGCGTGCCGCTCTCTGCACCGGGAATGTACCGTTGAATCGGTTCATTTGGCCAAGCATCGTTCACATCAGACCAAGAAACGGCCGTTGTGAAAATTTGCGCCAATTCCTCTTGAGTTACATTCTCTAAAAATGAAAGTTCAGGATTAGCAACAATAGCCAAAGCATCTGTCCCGACACGGAACTCAACCGGAAGCTGCGCATTGCTGCGACACGCTTCAAACTCACTGGGTTTAATTGCTCGGCTAGCATTGGCAATATCAGCTGTGCCATCCACACATAAAGCACGTAACCCAGCCGTACTCCCCACACTTTGATCCACGGAACTGCCCACAAATCCATCTTCTACATAACGGGCAAGCATTTGTTCTGTCAAAGGATGAACCGTAGAGCTGCCTACAATTCTGATATCGCCACTAATACCATCTGGATTAATTGTTGCCCATTGTCCAGCTGGAATATCATAACCGCTGGCATTTATCCAAGCTACTTGCGATGCAGATAATGTCTCCGATGAGACAGGGAAGTAACCAATGTCTTCAATTTCTGCACCGACATTCGTCAAATAATAATTAACAAAAACCTGCGCAGCCTGATTTTCTTCCATAATCTTTTCTGTAGAATACAGATAAAGTGGCCGTGCCAAAGGATACTCTCCAGATTCGGCCGTAGCTGCATTGGGCTCAACCCCATCTACAGATAACAAATTTAGACCATCTTGATTTGTTTGATAAAACGCATACCCAAAAAAGCCAATACCATTGGGATCTTCAGCAATCGCATCTGCCAAGGCTTGATCATTTTCACTAGTTGCTGTATTAACGGCCGTTGTCAAATATTCCCGTTGTAGATCCGTCACAATCGTTTCCGGATCCATCTCATACTGAATCGCAACTACCCCAAAAGAGTCATTAATGATTGAAAAAACAAGAACAGTTAAAACAATAATGGCAATAATCAACGCCGAAGCAAATAAGATCGCCCAAACCACACCAACACGCTGCCGTTTCTTGACCTGCCCTTTCAGCGCTTCGCCCTCAGGATAAGTCAAGCGAACTTCTCGTGCAGAACCTAACTCATCTCTCATTATTCATATACCTCACGATACTTTTCTACAATGCGGCGGCTCAACACATTAAGCAATAATGTCAGCACAAAAAGCATGAGGGCAATGGAAAAAATACTGTTGTAATCAATCGAGTCGTAGCTCAAATCCCCACCACTAATCCGCACAATATGGCCCGTCATCGTCTCCGCCGCAATAAACGGGTTCATGATAAAGCCAAGAAAAGAATCTTCACCAACTGTAAAATTCTTAGGTCCTGCACCAGCAGCAATCGCTACAATCATCGTCTCCCCAATTGCCCGCGAAATACTAACCACAAACGCCGCCGCAATCCCCGACAAAGCACCAGGAACAACCACTTTAGTCGCTGTTTCAAATTTGGTCGCTCCCAATCCATATGCCCCTTCTCGTAAAGAATTAGGCACTGCATGCAGCGCATCTTCACTCAGCGAGCTAACAAGGGGGATGATCAAAATACCGACAACGATCCCTGCTGAAGCAACATTAAAGATTTGGACTGAACCATCACCAAAAATACTACGCAAAAACGGCGTCATAAAAGTTAAGGCAAAATAACCGTAAACCACAGTTGGAATGCCCGCCAGAACCTCTAGAATCGGTTTTAACGTACCCCGTGCCCGCTCAGATGCATATTCGCTCAAATAGATTGCGGTTGCCAAACCAAGAGGCAAAGCAACAAGCATGGCAATAAAGCTCACCATCACTGTTGCAAAAACCAAAGGCCAAATACCAAATTGACCAATGGCAGGTTGCCATCGTGTACCAGAGAAAAACTCAAAAAGCGTGACCTCATCACTCTGGAAAAATAATAATGCTTCTCGTGCAAGCACATATACAATTCCGACCGTCGTCAAAATAGACAAAACCCCACAGAGAAATAAAAATCCTTGAATAATCATTTCTCCAACGCGGTTTTTCTTTCTTAAAGCACTTGTTTGTGTATTTGCTTTAACAAGTGGGTGTGCTGGATTTTGGGTTGCCACCGTTGAATCCTCCTCTCTCTGCGATAACATCGTTGAGCCTTCTTTCCATTTTTTGTCTCATCGTCGAGAAAGACATATGAGGAGGGGGATTTTATCCCCTCCTCATCTTTATCTTTTTAACTTTGTAATTGTTCAGGTGTCATTTCAAACACAGGGAAAAATCTTTTTCGGCGATGCTGTTGCACAAGATTTCTCATCAAAATGACAGTCACCTTATCCACCTTGGGCATCAAGCCACCCTTGCAAAGCTGTTGCATACGCATCTGGGCTTGCAGGGAAGTAACCCACATCGACAACTTCTTCATTCACATAGGTGAGATAGAAGTTGATGAAAGCAGCTACTTGTGGTTTTTCTTGCATAATGCCTGCATCAGAGTAGATAAAGAGTGGACGCGCCAATGGATATGAGCCATTGTCCACGTTGTCTGCATTGGCTTCGATACCTTCAAGCGCCAGAATATGGAGTGCATCTGCATTTTCTTGGTAGTAAGCGTAGCCGAAGAAACCAATTGCATAGGGGCTGCCTTCGATACCTTGTACCAACACGTTGTCATCTTCGGACAACTGCAAGTTGCTTGCCGCCAGGATAGGTTCTTCATCCTCGTCGAAGATTTCTTCCACAAAGTAGTCAAACGTCCCTGAGTCTGTTCCTGGAATGAAGCGTTGAATCGGTTCTGCTGGCCATTCTGAGCGTACATCTGCCCAGGTTTCCGCCGTTGAGAAGATGAGTGCCAACTCTTCGAGGGTTACATCCGTTAGGAAGTCGTTTTCTGCACTAACGGTGACCGCCAACGCATCGGTACCCACTCGGAATTCGATGGGCTCACGACCAATCGCTTGGCATGATTCCACTTCTGAATCTTTGATTGGGCGGCTCGCATTGGAGATATCCGTTTCCCCAGCCACACAGAACCGTTCAAACCCAGCACCGGAACCGATGCTGTCTACGGTGATTTGTCCTGCATACCCTTCACTGATGAACCGTTCTGACATCCGTTCTGATAAGGGGAAGACGGTTGAGCTTCCTGCGGTGACGATGTCACCACTCACTGCCAAGGGGTCAACCATTGGTAAGCCGATAACTTCTACGGTTTCAACGACTGTCTCGGTTTCGACGATTGTTTCAGTTTCGACAACTGTCTCGACTTCTGTTACAACGCGTGTTACTTCAAGTTCAACAGTTTCTGTAATAACTTGAGGTTCCTCAGCGGTATTGCCACCGCAGGCTACAAAAGCAACCATAGCAAATGCCGCCAGGACAATAAGAAGTTTTGTTCGCATGTATTTCTTCTCCTGCAACTATAATTCACAAATGCCATTCTGTATGAGCTTTGGTGAAAAGTGTGAATTACTTAGTGAAAACGTAGAAATCGTTATTTGCTATTCCAATATCTTTTGCGTTTTCACTACTAAAGTAAATTAAAGTGTTCTGACAAAAAAACAGTCTGCCCCGAAGAGAGGCAGACGCGTTTAATGCCTTTTAAATATCTAGGTATGAGTTTATCTCGGGGTGGTTAACAAAGTTGTTGTGCTGCGTTAACGTTTGGCAATGGGTTTGTTAATGAATGTAATCATTTTGTTAACAAGATGTTAACAAAATAAAGTTGTTAACATCTTGTTAAAGAAAGTAAAATCCTAGTCGGAGAGTTAGAAGATTTTTCCTCTATAGCATGGTGATTTTCCTGCAGATAGATTGATAAGCCAGCGCACAAAATTCTGTTAAAAAATGGATAACTATATAGAAACTTTACCTCTTTAATGAAGGTGCTGGATTGTGGCGGGAAAAGACCTAGACCGTTTAAAAGAAACTAAATAGTTACAGAGTAGGGAAAATGAGAAAGAAGGAAATTTGTAATCGAAGGCAAAGTTATTTTAAGTTGGAAATTTTTAACGGCCGTATTCAGCAAGTCATCAAGATAGTTAGCATCTTGGGCCTTGCTTTTTTTGTGCTTACTGCTTGCGGGCGAGCTGAAGCTGGTTCCGATGGCGGTGCTGGTGAAAGTGGTTCAAAATCAATTCAAAATAAGGGATCGGATACGCTCGTCAATATTGCTTTGGCTTGGGCTGAAGCGTATCGAGAGGTTAAGCCAACAGTAAGTATCGCCGTAACAGGCGGTGGCTCTGGTACAGGTATTGCTTCATTGATCAATGGAACAGTGGATATTGCCAATGCATCGCGGCCGATGAAAGACAGCGAAATTGAAGAGGCACAAGCCAATGGCATCGAGCCCATTGAACACGTTGTAGCTATTGATGCCTTAGCGATCATTGTCAATTTAGAGAATCCCGTTTCAAAACTGACCATTGATCAATTGGCCGATATTTACACGGGAAGAATAGAGAATTGGCAAGAAGTTGGGGGCAATGATGCTCCCATTGTATTGCTCTCACGGGAAACAAACTCAGGAACGCACGTCTACTTCTTGGAAGAAGTGGTGCGACGCGGGGAAAAAGAAAATACAGATATTTTTGCACCGCATACACTGCTGATGCCCTCTTCTGTGGGGATTACAAGTGAATTACGGCGCAATCCGAATGCAATTGGCTATGATGGGCTTGGGTATGTTGACCCGCATCATGAAAAGATTTTGGAAATTGCTGGAGATGAAGATTATGTGTACCCCACCGTAGAAACGGCCGCTTCTGGAGAATATCCCCTCTCACGCGATCTATACATGTACACCACAGGGGAACCGACATGAGATATTGCCACTTATCTTAACTGGTTATCTGGCCCTGTTGGACAAGAAATTGTCGCCGGTTTAG
>JBNKHS010000232.1:0-7070 GCA_050290485.1 Promineifilaceae bacterium (SeqCode)
TGTTTTCTGGTAGTGTTTATTTGGCTTTGGTGCGCGAATCTGCTCCGCGAGCCAGACAAGGTATTGCCATTGGGATTGTGGAAACAACACTTATTCTCTTTTTTCCGATCACGGCTGTTGCTTATGGTCGTTGGATGGAACATTACGATGCGCAAACGTTTACGACGATGATTTTGGTAACGGCCGTTCTTTGTGCATTCTTCTGGTTTATCGCCACTATACGCGCAGAACGGAATACGGCCGTATCCGAAGCCTCGGCCAGCAAAATCGATGGCAGCATCGATGAAATGCGGGCAAAATTTAAGATCATTTGGCAAGATCATCGTGTTCGTCGCTTTTTTGCATTCCTTTTCATCGCCACCTTTGCGGCATGGATGCAAGATAATATTTTGGAACCATTTGGCGCTGACGTCTTTTCGCTTAAGGCAGGGACAACAACACGATTTACGGGTATTTGGGGTGGAGCAACCATTATTGTGCTGATCGCTTGCTTCATCGGCTTCCGCAAACGGAAACCTCAATTTCAATCGGGCATTACCAAAGGCGGATTAGCCGTGATGGCTGCTGGTATGGGGTTATTAGCATGCTCATCATTCACTGAACAATCAAATTTATTGATGGTGGGGTTACTGATTTTTGGGATTGGCTTTGGATTCTACACATTTGGTGGATTAAGTTTGATGGCCGTCATGTCACCAGACACAGATGCAGGTGCATATCTTGGTTTATGGACTGCATGCATTTTGTTAAGCAAAGGGTTAGGCACATTCGCAGGTGGCGCATTCCGCGATTTATTCTTTTTAGGTGCCAGTTTATCAGAAACTGTAACTTATCTGCTTGTGTTTGCGCTTGCTGCAGTTGGTTTGCTTCTAGCAGCCACAATTTTAAGCAGTGCTCAAGTAATCTCCTTTGCAGGAGATTACGGCCGTTCCACCGAGCAGTAATTTAGTATGTCGTTGAATAATCGCCTTCTATATTCACACCAGTTGGGCGTAAGATAAACGGCCGTTCCCCTTGCGGATCACGGCTCCAAGATAAATCAATTTGAGCCTGGACCTTCCATATCACACTTACATAATGCCCCTCAAAACTCCAAGGCTCATCAGGCAACACAAATGTAAACTCAAATGATGTCGGAAATCCTTGCTGCAACCTACCTTGAAAAACATCTAATTCCTCAATCTTCGCCAGATATCGCGTACCACGCCCTTCAGTATGCCAAAGTAACCGCACATAGAGATGCTGGCAATCTAAATCCTTATCTGGAAAAACAATGACAGTTCCACGCAGCGTCTCTCCTGGATGCATATGAACACCATCAGCGCGATTGTGAAAGGTGATTTCAATAGTAGTTGCCATATTTGCCTCAACAAAAAATGTAAATGATCAAATTATTGAACAGCCAAGTGAGGCAAAACAATAATCTCTCGTTCTTCTACAAAATCTGGCAATCGCGGAATAACAGCTTCAACGCGAATAAACCATTGCAGTTGATTTCGTTTGACCTTCAAGGTATGCATGCTCTCAACTGGAATTTGCATTTCATATACATTTGCAATCATTTGCCCTGCACGAAAGTCACCACCGGGCAGTTCAAAATCCTCAAATGTTTCTTCATGGGTTACAGTGCGGGTATCCGTCCCCTGTTGATAGGTTGCCGTTTCTCTAAATAACAAGCGAATATTTATCCCTTCAACGGTAATGTTGTTTTTGAAAGTATGATGAAAATTAAGTGTGAATGCTTCACCCACCATCAAACTTTCTTTAGACAACACAATATCTGGCACGCCCATTTTAGAGCGTGTGTAATACATGGCAGCCCCCGAGAAAATAACAAACAAGCCAACAGTACCCATACACCCAGTGACTAAGATTGCAAATAGGGCATCGTTGCCGCCGATTAAAAACACAGCCATTATTGCAAAAGAAATACCACTAAATATGAAGCCAAATAATATTTGCGTAATGGGTTGAGTTCTTGTGGAAACGCGTGCTGTTTTTGTTTTTATTTTCATCTATTATTTCCAGATTAAATGTTAAATCAGATCAACGACATGCCAAACCGTTCATATTAAACAGGGATTGAGAAAAAATGTAAAGCATCAACCATTCTATATCTGCAAGAAACAGCCGAGAAGTCTTAATAGAAAAATTTATCCATGAGCGAACGAATATATCCGGGTCTATAGACCTTCAAGGGATCAACACTATTGCAGGGATGGATTGGCAACCCCTCCTACTAAATGTGCTAATCACCTCACGAAAATCATGAGAACCCAATATTTTTACAGAGGGAGTTCATTCCGATAACGGTGAAATGCATCGGAACGCAAAAAGAAGAAAATAAATAAGCCCCCCAAAAAGCCGCCTAAATGCGCCCAATGCGCCACAGGTGCATCATATTCGTATACAAGAATTTCCAATCCCCTCGGAATTTCCAATAACACATAATATAAGATAACCAAATAGGCTTTAGGTGTTGGAAAGTACAAGGTTACCAGACTGCGCACTAAACTTTTTTCTGAAATAGCAATATATCCCCCCATTATTGCAAGGGATAAGATAAACCAAACCACATTGAAAATCTCTGTATTAAAAATGGGAATCAACCAAAGCATAAATAAAACACGAATACGGCCTTTTGGAAAAATCATCAAGTAAGCAGCCATAACGCCATACAATGCCCCACTGGCTCCAATTGTGGGGACAAGTGAGTCTGAGCGAACAACAGTGCTAAGAATATTGGCCGTTAATCCACATACAAGATAAAACGCAAGGAAGCGCCATGGGCCAGTAACATCTTCGACACGCCGCCCAAAAACCCATAGTGACAACATATTGCCAACAAGATGTAATAGGCCCCCATGTAAGAACATATAGGTTACGGCCGTAACTGCATTTCCTCCCTCTTGCTGCCATACCAGCCGTGGAATTGTCCCAAACATCATATAAATATCCCCATTCGTGCCCACAATAAAGGCGATGACAACATTCAACAAAATTAAAAATATGGTCATATAGGGAAAGCTGGTATAACGGTTAGACTCGGTGTCATATAGTGGAAACATATGTTTTGTGAATTCTTGTAATCGGCAAAAAGTTTTTCAAAATAATTTAAAACAAAATGCCAATTACTTAAGTAATAACGTAGAAATCTCTTTTCTTACTTTGAAAACTTTACCGCTTTCACATCGTTAGGGTGATAAAGTATTTGAGTTAAGTTCGTGATAAACAAGTAGATCTGTGAAATTGAAAACAAACAGAATAGCAAAGGGCATCAATAAAAAGAAGATCCCCACACCTGTGAGCAAAGCTCTTTGTATTGGCGAGTTAATACCCTTTTCACCAAATACGTTTTTCCAGAGTGGATGATGGGGCACATTGTTGGCACCAACTACAAGAAAACTACCAAAGGCAACCATTAAACTACTCAATAGGTATGGTATGGAAATTTTTAATGGATTTATACCGCTCATCGTAAAAATAAGCAGTAGATAGATGAAAACAGGACCAGAGGTTAAGCGAATGAGATGAACCGTAGGCGACGTAAATTTAATCACCTTTTCTACTTCAGCCTGCAAACTCATCTGTTTTTCTTTGGCAATACGTTGAATAGATGGAAGGGTAGTTTGTTGTTCTGCTTTTTGATAGTAGGAAACGGCCGTTTCGATTAAACCAAAATCCTCAAACCTTTGCGCCAAAGCAAAATAATCGACTGTTGTGTCTGCTTCTAATTTTTGTAAGTGACGTTTCGCTTTTTCATGATCAGGTTTTTGTGACAACCCAACGGTTAACGCAAAAATACGATCCTCCATATTGGGTTCAATTTGCCCTAACCCCAGCCACGCCTTGGTATGGTTTTTATTTTTCTGCACAATATGCTGCAATAAATTGCGAGCGTACAACGCTCGCCCTTCTTTATAAGCCGCAATCGCCTGTTGATACATCTTATCCAAATTGGGGTCTTGTTGAGCAAGCTCTTGTTTACGCAAATTATTGAGAGAAACGGCCGTTTCTTCACGATTCGGGTTTATAGCGAATGCATTTTCCAATGCTTCAATCTTTTCATTTAACGTGTCCGAAACTTTACTCAACCACAGCCAAGCCAGCTCATGTCGAGGCTCGCCTTGCAATAATTCCCGTAACAATAATCGTGACTTTTCCCGGTTTCCGTTATGTGCTTCATGCACAGCCTCACGGAAAAGATCAGGCATACTCATTTAATTAACATCCTAATATTGTGCAACTTTTGGTAATTTACAGCGATAAAAACTCAATAACACATGTCTGTAAATTACACAATCGAAAGTGAGGATAACACAGAGGCAATTAAAATTGAATAGCCCAAATGTGACAAAAAAGAAATACTCATCCTACTTTCCGAATAATCCTCAGTAATCGCAACAACTGAGTTAAATGCTAATAAGAAAATCAGCCCTCTTTAAGAAAAAAGATTACAATTCGTCTCCTTTTTCTCCTCAAAATTTCAATATTTACGATATGGCCAATTTACATGATTCATTACGTGGGCGAATTGATATAAAAATGCGCGAAGCGTTACAACGTTCGCTTGCGCAACTAATGCATAAACTCAAACGGGATCACTTTTCTATCGACGACTTTATCGTTACCCAATTGCCCGTCACTGTGCAAAACCTCGATCCCGTTTTCAATGGTTATCGTATTGTTCATTTTACCGATCTACATATGGGGCATTGGGTTTCACCAGATCGACTCTATGGCATTATCGATCTCATCAATCAACAACAACCCAACCTAGTTGTAAACACAGGTGATTATGTATCCTATGTGATCGATGATTATCGTGACCTGATGATTGCTGCGTTTCGCAATATCAAGGCTCCCGATGGCTCATTAGCCGTTTTAGGTAATCATGATCACTGGATGGGGCACCAAACTGTGCGAGATATTCTAACTGCGGGTAACGTTACTGATATCAGCAATAACTTTTTTACCGTTAATCGAGACAATGCAAAGCTACATATTGCAGGCATTGATGATGCCATAGTCGGTGCAGATCGGTTAAATTTGGTCATGGAAAAATTACCAGAAGATGCTCCAGCCCTATTTTTAGCTCATGAACCAGATTTTGCCGATAAAACGGCCGTAACCAAACGCTTCTTCCTGCAACTTTCCGGTCATTCACATGGCACACAAATCTTGTTACCCAAACTTGGTCCTATTTTGCGAGGAACCATGTTTAAAAAATATCCAGTTGGCCGCTATCAGATTGGAGACATGGTCCAATACACCAGTCATGGCGTGGGGACACATTCTTTCCGTGTCCGTATTAATTGCCCGCCAGAAATCGTCGTCGTTACCTTAACAAGCGAACAACAGGAAACTGCCAAAAAGCAATAGACCGACAAGGCTTTATTGCATCTTGGCTCTTCATCAACCAGCATCTGAAGAGCGCCAATTCAATACTTCACCCCCTTGCCCCATTAACATAGAACCTGGAAACACGCGTAGTCGCCACGGATCTAATTTGAGGACAGCAAAATTATCGGCTGTGGGGCTTGTCCATTGCGGGATGATTGCGGGGTCATAGCCGACGGGAGCAGGCGTGTTTTTGAAGAAATCCCACATTTTCGTTCGTTCTTCATCTCCCATCACCCAACTGACTTTACAATCGGCCGTACAAGTATCTTGTGACGGATCCCAATAGTTAAGCGACATATAAGGACTAACGTCGAGGTTTGCTTTTTTAACGGGGGTTGGCCCTGTTAAAATCCAGCCAACTAAATTAGATCCATCCCATTGCCAAATAGGATGTAAGATACGTGAGCGTGGACGACGCTTGGCGTCTACAGTAGCCACACTACACCACACAATACGATGGGCCATTTCCACAAACGCTGGGGCAACAACATCTAACGAATTCATTCACAACTCCTCTGAAAATAATTTAATGCAGAAATGCAGAGAGGGAAAGTCAAAAAGCGATCAGCATCTGCTAAGTCTGCGTAATCTTTGATAAAAGCTTTTTCATTCATGGTACTCATCAATCTGCGGAATAACTTCGGCGGTGCGCAATACAAGTCTGTGGGAAATATTAATGGGCTTAGACAAGAGCGTAAACTGATCTTTTTGCCCATTTTAATTTGTGCAAAAGGAGGTACAATTGGAACCATCGAGTTTTAACTTAAGCGTTTATAACTCTACACGAAACTCAGTTCCCCCAATTTCGATTAAATCTCCAGTGGTTAAAACGGCCGTTTCCGACACATTGACATCATTCAACAATGTCCCATTGCGGCTTCCCTGATCTTCCAACCACCAGCGGCCGTTACGCCGCACAATTAAGGCATGCTGGCCTGAAGCAAACCCATCTGGCAACACAATCGTATTACCATTGGCTCGTCCAATACTGGTAACCGGTAACAAAGGGAAAACTGTGTCTACCAACGATTTATCTTGTTCATTGGCAACGACACGTAACTGGCCTTGAGGTTTACTTTCTTCACGCAACGATTGCTCTGTGATCCGCATTTCCCGGTAAATGAGCCAGGCAATAACGGCAACAAAACCTAGCAAAAGCAAAGCACTGATAAGACGAATAAGATATAGGATGACTGCTGGATTCATAAGTTGTAAGCTGCAAGCTGCAGGTTACAACAATTGCGACCTACAACTTGTTTAATTTGGTTTCACTTGTGTTTCATCTATTGTAGGCGGTTTATGCGGGCGTTGCACAGTACGCCCTTCCCCATAGACCATCGACACATCGCTCAACACAATGACATCACCTGATTTTAAGACACATTCTGTGACCGCTTCACCATTCACTTTGGTACGGCCGTTTCGATTACTCAGATCATACAACACAAAACGGCCGTAGCGCCAACGAATTTGCGCATGAAAACGACTTACTGTTACTGAATCGAGCACAACATTATTCTCTGTTTTACGTCCAATAGAAATTTGAGGCTGATCCAACGGAATTTGTCGCTGTCCAGCCACAACCAAATATGCATCCAAAGCGATAATCGCTTCTTTTATTTCCGACTCAATATCAACTCTTGGTTGCAATTGTGTGGTCACCCCTG
>JBNKHS010000233.1:0-7052 GCA_050290485.1 Promineifilaceae bacterium (SeqCode)
CGGAACGGCCGTTAGCTGCTGTCCCTCCCGAAGAACGAGCCAATTATTATGCAGCTCCTCCAGAAATGATAATTGACACAAATAAAGAGTATGAGGCAATCATCACTACCGAAAATGGCGATATTCGGTTAAAACTATTTGATGACGAAGCCCCAATAACAGTAAACAACTTTGTTTTCCTCGCCAACCAAGGCTACTATGATAATACAACCTTTCATCGCGTCATCGCAGACTTTATGGCCCAGGCAGGTGATCCATTGGGGCAAGGCTTTGGTGGACCAGGGTATACCTTTGCTGATGAAGTGGATAATGATTTAACGTTTGATCGGCGTGGATTGCTAGCGATGGCAAACTCTGGGCCAGCCACAAATGGCAGCCAATTTTTTATTACCTTTGCGCCGACACTACATCTTACAGGCTTACATACAATTTTTGGTGAAGTCATCGCAGGAGATGATGTTCTTGCTCAAGTTTCAATGCGTGACCCTCAAACAGCTGCTGCGCCGGGTGATTTAATTGAGCGCATTACCATTGTAGAACAATAAGGAATATATTACCGAGGGTTGTTTTCCTGTATATCGCAAGATCAAAAAGAGCGAGGTGGCTGCCACCTCGCTCTTTTTTTACTTAATGAATGTTAGCAAATTTGCTTATTCAATTTCAGAGATCAACTCTTCTTGTAATTCGTTCGCAGTTTCGGTTAAATCATTCAATGTAGATTCAACATCTGCACCTTGCACAATTTCGATAAGCGCATTCAGTGCTGCATCACGAACAGCTTGATAGCTGATCAATTGAGGTTCAAATTTACCATAGTTCAACAGATCGATTGCTTCTCCAAAAGCAGGATTGCTTTCTACATAATCACCCAAGTATTCAGATGTGCCAGAATTGGTTGGGAAGTAATTACTAGCAGCGACCCATTTTGCTTGTGGTTCAGGAGAAGTAAACCATTTGATGAAATCCCAAGCTGCTAACTGTTGTTCTGGTGTTGTTTGTACAATCATCACATCGCCACCATAGATATTCATCATAGGATCGGCTGTTGTGTGAGGGATTGCTGCGACAGCATATTCATCAGGTTCTGTGCCTGCTTCTTCAGCAATGGTTGCAAAGTCACCAGCATAGAATGGAATACCAGAGCTAGAGCCCATAGCGAACAAAGCGTTGCGAGAAGCAATTTCTGGGTTGGGGAAGCCGTCAAAGAGATAAGCACAAATTTGGCCATCTTCACCTTCAGTAGCCATTTCTTGCAACATTTGCATTGCTTGAACGGTTGCATCACCACTATAGTTATAACCAGTGCCATCTTCAGTGAGGATGTCGCCACCGAAAGCAAATGTCCAAGCAGCAACGCCAGATGCATCGTCACGGATGACATAACCACCAACACCACTTTCACTAGCAGCAGCAGCAGCACAAGACATTTCAACGAACTCTTCTGGTGTGGTTGGAGGACCATCAAAGCCTAACTCTTCCAAGTAGGTTTTGTTGTAGTGGAGTAATTCGATAGAACGGTTTGGCGGGAAGCCAAGGCGTTGATTGTCAAATGAAGGGTGAATGCTTTGGTTAAAGAAGCTTTGGAAATAAGCTGCTTGTTCTTCTTCGTTCAAACCCCATTTAGGATCGTTAAGATAGATATCCAAGTCAACCAATGTATCATTGAGTTGATAGAAAGCTTGGTCATTTTGATAACCAACAACCAAAGTTGCAGGAATTTCACCAGAAGCAACACTAGCATTGACAGCGTCACGAATGTCGTTGTATCCACCTTGATTAAGCGCTTCAACGGTGATGCCGCAAGCGTTGGTTTCATTGTATTCAGCAATGATTTCCAACAATTGTGCTTCACGTCCACCACTGTGATTGTGCCACCAGACAACAGTTTGTCCGCTCATGTCGATGCCAGCTAAATCACCTTCGGTAGAGGGTGCACAAGGATCATCGTCCATTGCCATTTCTTCTTCAGCCATTTCTTCTTCAGCTTCAGGCTCTTCTTCACTTGGAGCAAAATCTTCACAACCAGCTGTTTCTGGGTTGGCTTCACAGAAATCTGCAACTTCCATTCCTTCAGCACATGCGAGACATTCTGCAGTCATCGCCAAGCAGCATGCTACTACTTCTTCTTCGACAGCTTCTTCAACTTCAGTAACGGCTTCTTCAACTGCTTCTTCTGCTTCGGCTGCAACTTCTTCAGCTGCTTCTTCAACTTCAGTAACGGCTTCTTCAACGGCTTCTTCTGCTGTACCACCACCACATGCTACGAGTATGAATGGCAAGAGCAAGAGTAAAACAACAATCCATTTTGTTAATTTTTGGGACATTATATGTCTCCTCCTTAAAAAATTTTAACAAATAATAAGATACGTTTTTAAACTACTTTATTTTTGGAGTAGGCATCACCTCCTTAAATTTAAGGCAGTTGTGACTTGTTTAACTATAAAAATAATGAGAACAATTGAATGTGAACATCAATGATTAAATTTCATTGATGTTCACTTGAGGTTAGCTGAAACGCCATATCATCAAATTACCCTTTTAAACCAGAGCGGGTCATCGATTCGATAAATTGTCGTTGAATAAAGAAGTAAGCAATGACCAGTGGGGCCATTGTGATCAGTGCCCCAGCCATTTGTAAATTAGTATAACTACCAGCTTCTTGGATAAACGCTTGCAGACCAAAAGAAATGGGTCGCCATGTTTCTTGGCGTGTGACCAAGATTGCCCATGCTAAACTGTCCCAACTACCAGAGAAACTGAACAGAGCTAAAACCAGAATTGGCGCTTTTGAAAGAGGCATGACAGTAGACCACAAAAAGCGTAGATGACCACCACCATCAATTTGTGTTGATTCCCAAAGTTCCCGAGGGATTTGTTGAAAAAATTGCCGCAATAAAAAGATACCAAACGCACTGGCCATAAAGGGTATGGTTAATGCTGGCCAATTGTCAATCCATTGAATTGGAGTTACCTTGCCTAACCATGAAACAGTTAAAAAGTTAGGAAGCCACGTAATGGCAGCGGGTAAGGTTAACGTTGCTAACATAAGAACAAATAGTAAATTTTTGCCTGGGAAATCGATCATAGCAAAAGCATAAGCAGCAAGAATACTAAATGTAATATCTCCAGCAAGAATAATTAGAGCTATCTTAACGCTATTGAAGAAATATTGTGAAAAGTTTGCATCTTCCCAAGCATCGGCATAGTTGCTCCATTGGGGAGATGCGGGTAATGCGCTAGCCAAACTGTTTGCTTCGGTAACATTCATTAGTGAAATGCTGATCGTTGCTAAAAAGGGAATGACAGCCAGTATTGCCCCAAAAGTGAGGATGCCATATGAAAGAACACGAAACCAATCAATATAACGTGTTTGTTTAGTCGATGGTGTATTAGAAATTGCTTGACTACTCATAGAAGATTCTCCCTTGGGCGATACGGTCAAATAATGCGGTTGCACTAAGAATGACGATTAGAAGGATAATGCCCAGCGCAGCGGCATACCCGTAGCGTGTGTCACGGCTAAAGGCGTCGAATATGACTAAACTTGCGGTGTCCATCGTACCCAGTGAAGCCGGATTACGGAGCACATAGATTGTGTTGAATGCTTTAAAGGCACCTATGATGCCAAAGATGGCTAAGAAATAGGTGATTGGGGAGACAAGTGGAATGGTAATATTGCGGAATTGTTGCCAACGACTGGCTCCATCAATAGAAGCTGCCTCATACATTTCACGATCTACGTTGCCAAGGCCAGCAAGGAAAAAGACGACATTGTATCCGGTATAGCGCCAAACCCCATAAATAATGGCGACAACGAGGGCCAAGCTTGGACCTGCCAACCAGTCGGGAATGGTAACGCCAACTGCTTCTGCAACAAGTTGGTTGATACCGGTCGCTTCATTTAACCATCCCATTGGTGCGAGACCAAATTGAGCAATAAATTGGTTCATTGCCCCACTGGGATTACCAGAAAAGAGGACTTTAAATACAGCAGCTGAACCAACAGCAGGGGTAATGAAGGGGAGGAAGAATATCATCCTAAAGAACCCTTTTGCTTTAATATCTTGGTAGAGCAATACAGCAATAGCTAAACCGAGGAATAGTTCAAGGGGCAATGCGCCAACAACATAAAAGACCGTCACTTTGAGTCCTTGCCACCAATCTTTGTTCCCTTCTGCAATAACAGCGGGTAGCTCTGCTATGAGTACCCAACCACCAACGATCAGAAGTAGAGAAGCAATGGTACGCAAAATCCAGCCAAGGTTACTGCTGTGGATATCGGTACCTTTACGCCAAAGTAACCATGAGAAAAGCCAGAGAATAAAGCCCCCACTAATGGTTACTAATTGTGCCCAAATGTCGAGGGCTTCACCTTTTTCGAGGGCTTCTACGTAGGCAAGTTGTATTTCTGTCCATGTAAGCCAGCCAAGTACAATTGCTAGAATAAATAATAATGTGGCTGTGGCAAACCCATTAAAGTAAATACCTTCACGAATGGTGTTTTTGGTGCTTCGCCGAACAAAGTAGACGACTACAAAACCAAGAATGATGCAAACAATACTTGACCAGAAGAGCAATCGAACGTTTCCTGTTTGCCATGCTTCACCAACAAATGTAAAGAAAGCTTTTTGTCGTTCTTCAGGAGCAATCCCTTTCATCTTTTCTCCTACCTCAAGTAAACCGGGAAGGAAGGCGAAGGTGAAACCAAGAAGTAAGGACAAACCAATGCCAATTAGGGTCCCACCTGGAGCCCAAACCCACAACTTTTCTTTTTCTTGTTTGCTAAGTTGGACTATTTCGTTGATTTTTCTAACTGCCATAACTAGGAAGAAAAAGGCTAACCAGAACGCAAGGACGTAGGCTAGATTGTCAATTGCCCGATGATATTGCCCCAAACCGTCTGGTTTACCGACAACATTGTTTAGACCTGAGCGTGTACTTTGGTAGGCTGAAAAGATGAGTGGGAAGAGACCGAATAGTCCAATGATGATAATGGATGGCAAAATGAGGAGATAGGCAAGAAGCGCGTTTTTGCGCTTTATACCTCTTTGCCCAGAAAATATCCCTTTTCTAGACTTTTTCGTCGTGTTAACGGCCGTTTCGCGGGGGATAGTTGTTTCGCTCATAAAAGCCCTCTACAAATACTTGCTGAACCATAAATGTAATCCACAAAAACTATTTTGAACAAAAATTGCGAATTACTTATAGTGAAAACATAGAAATTGCTTTTTGGTATGCTAAAAAATTTGTGTTTTCACTAAGAACCAAAGCAAAAATGGCTCAATTTTTTTCTCCAAAATTTTGGACAGAATGTGAAATTTTAAACTTACCCTTCATCTGCATTATATCATGCGGAAATGTGTAGACAACCTTGAGCGTGGGCAGAATAAGGAAATCTGATTAAAACGATGATAACAGCTTGTAAACGTTTGGTTAAGAAGGTGAAAAAATGAATTTGTGTAAAAATCGCGTTTTTTTGCTCAAAATTTGACGAGAAATCCATTTTCTTTGACAATATAAGGCTATTTACAAACTGTTATTGAACAATATATTGGGTATTCTGATTTTAGTATAGGATTTTTACATGAAAACTTCTCGTCAAATTCTGGTTTTATTTTTGATTGCCTTGGGCTTGGTTGCTTGCCAGGAAGATCAGGTGGTGCCTACGGAAACGGCCGTTTCTGGTGAACTAACCGACACGACCCCTGTTGTTGAACCAACCGACCAACCCGAGAATTTAACTGAATCTGACCTAGGCGAGGAGCCGGAACTTTCCGATGTCATCGGCACAGGGATTACGATAAGCGAACTGCTTTTAGGGATGCCCGATAGCAATAGCACGGAATTCATTGAGCTTTATAATCCAACAGCAGAGCCCATTGATCTCACCAATTGGACGTTGGTTTATTTACAAAACGAGGGAGACGAAGAAACTGTCCTATACCGTTGGCGTGTCGGTGAGCCTGCCATGATTCCGGGACATGGGCATTACTTATTGGTTCATGAAGGCAAAGATGTGGGGGTTACACCGGATGGATGGTTTGTCGATAGCTTGCTGGATCGTCGTGGAGGCTTGATTTTGCGGGATCGCGAAGGAACAGCCGTTGATGTCGTTGGTTGGGGTGATGCTCCCACAGATGTAATTGAAGGCAATGCACTTCCGATTTGGGATGCAGGGCAAACTGTTGAGCGTATGCCAATGGGGGAAGCTGGCAATGGCGTCGATTCTAATGACAATGCGGCTGACTTTATGGTCGGCTTACCCAATCCGCAAAATAGTGGCAGCAACCCTATGCCCATGCCTGAAGCCTATTTAGATATTTCTGTCGAAATGCCCGAGCAGGTGGATCCTGGGATTGAATTTGACAGCATAATTCGTGTAGAAAATAGCGGCGATGCTGTTTCTGATGTGCTCGTATCTATTCCAGTCCCAGAAAAATTTGAGGTTGTTGCTTTTCCTGACGGTGGCGAAGTTGGTGACGGCCGTATTCTGTTTACCATTCCTGAAATCGCGGCTAATGAGAGCGTAGAAGCAACCATTCGCTGGGCGACACCATTTACGTACGTTGACAATTTGTTAACAAATTACACTGCGAGCACCGACGGGCGTATGATGGCTTTTGGTGAACCCACACCGATATCTGTTGCTGGTGGTGCCATTCCCATAGATGTCGCCCGTACCTTGATTGGGAATAATGTGACAATTGAAGGTGTGGCCACCATGTACACGGGTGGGTTTTTTGCAGGCTCTGGCACCAAGTTTTACATCGAAGATGAGACGGGTGGTGTGCAGGTGTATGTGCCCAGTGAAGCAGGCGCGAAGGCAATTGAAATTGGCGACATTGTGCGCGTGACCGGTGATGTTGAACTGTATCGGGATTCGATTGAGGTGGTTCCTGCCGATGTTGAAGTAGATATTGAGCAGCTGGGTGAGGGCGAAGGTTTAGCAGCAACGGCCGTTTCCGGGGAGCAAAACGAAAGCGACGACACGATTCTTGGTCGTTTGAGCGTAATCGAAATGGTTGCCACCTGCATCGCGGCGCTGGCCTTTT
>JBNKHS010000234.1:0-6987 GCA_050290485.1 Promineifilaceae bacterium (SeqCode)
CGTCGATTGAGCCAGAAAAGTGAATTTGATAATGAGGCCAAAGATATGGCCTCGATGATTGTTTTATTACTTTTAGAGATCGAAGATGGAGTCGAACAAACAGCTGTTGCATGGGAAAAGCGAGATTATTGGATCAAAGCAGAGCGATTTGTGCGCGAATGGAAATGGGTGAAATTTGTGGCTGCGGATTGGGAAGATGTGATTCGTAATGACGCTTGGGATCTGTTGCCTGATTTGATGGCAGATATTTTCCCTCGCTTTACTGATGTGCAAATTAAAAAGTATATGCGTAATCCTTCCTTGTGGCAGGGAGGCTACGCCAAGTTGATGGCGCAACCCCCAACAGAATCTCCATATTGATAGGTGATGTTTAGAGTTTTTACGGCCGTTTCGCTGTTTTTTACTTTTTTGGTTGCTTGCCAACCGCAAAGCACACCACCTATAGAGTCGGCTTTACCAACGGTTGCCCCCATTGCCGAAATTGTGGAGACGCCAGTGCTAGAAATGGCCGTATCCGTAACCAACACACCTGAACCGACAGCAACCTATACAGCCACACCTCAGCCAACACATACAGCACTACCCACGGCAACGACGACACCAACGATAACCCCCACACCTTGCCAGGAAACAGGTCGAATTGAAAAAGGCGTCTTTCCCAGTGTTATTGCTGGGGAGATGAACTACCGTGTCTATTTACCCCCGTGCTACGGTCAAGACGGCCGTACTTATCCTGCTCTGTATATGTTTGGGGGCAACACACACACCGATTCTGGATGGGATGATTATGGGTTGGATGAGGCCGCCGAAGTGGGGATACAGGCACAAATTTACCCACCATTCATCATTGTCATGCCTGATAATGGATATTATGCTAACAATACATCTGGTGGCCCGACATCTTACGAAGGCATTATCATCGATGATTTAATTCCATTTATTGAGCAAACCTATTGTGTGTGGGCAGAGCCTGCCGGGCGTGCCTTAGGCGGGGTGTCGCGTGGAGGGTATTGGTCATTAGAAATTGCGTTTCGCCACCCCGAGAAGTTCGTCAGTGTAGGAGGACATAGTGCCGCCTTGATCGATCGTGCTGACCGACAGGATGCCAATCCACAATATACAGGTATTAACAATGATTTGGGCGATTTACGCATTTACATGGATATTGGTGCTGCTGATTGGTTGCTGCCTAATTACCTGCGCTTGCATGAAGATATGGTGGCTAAAGATCCTCCGGTTTTTCATCAATGGGTACTGAACGATGGAATTCATGAAGATGCATATTGGATCTCACATTTGGACGAGTATTTGAGTTGGTATGTGGTCCCTTGGTCATTTGAACGCAGTGAATACCCTTTGTGTGCCCAAAATTGACAGCGATGACCTTACACAAGATCGTGTGTTTAATTGTAAAAACAAAAAGATTGGCGTACCTGTAAATGTGCGCCAATCTTTTTGTTTAGTGGCTATTTATAAATATCTTCTATTGTGAAGAAACAAAGTTCATGACGCCATTTTGTCCATCTGGTGTCGTGTAAAAGATTTGCCCATTGGTAACAACAGAAACATCGTTGACGACACCTTGTTCCCATTGATAGCTAGTAATGTTGCCTAAGGCTGCCAAATAAGCACTTTCCTGGTCCATAATGCCTGCTGGTTCACTACAGAACTTGCGGGTAGTAGCTATTCCTGTTACGGTGAAGTAATCATTGACTGGCGTTAATGTCCCAGAGTAGTTATTACAACCAGCGCTGCCCGTCACTTTGCCGTCAGCAAAGTCAGCTGTAATTTGGGTGCCAGGGAGGACGGCTTGTTCTTGCCCTTGTGGACCAAAGGAAACAAGGTAGAAGGTGCTGCCATCCGCACCGCCAGAAGGTGCATCGGGATTTGGTGGGGGTGATCCTTGGGGAACAAAGCGCATCGTTCCACTGTCTGCTGGTAAATCGAGATAGAGATTTCCACCATCGATGAAATAAATGACCGCGCTGCTCAATTGATTGATGAATTGAGCATCTTGTGAATCTGGTGGGCAAGCTGCCATAGTTGATGGGCCAGGGGTGATTGTGATGTTGCTGCCATCAAGAGTGTAAGTTGCCCGCACACTATTACAGTCTGCTTTTATGTTAGCTGTACCATCATTATTGAATAAGATGATGTAGCGCGATGGATCGCCAACTGGAGCCAATCCGGCTGGGCTCGTTGTGCCCACCCATTCCCAAGGAATTCCAGTTAGGCCAAGATTGGCAGGTGGAGAAGCAACAACTGGGACATTATCTGTGTTGGTCGCGTCGATGAATTCTGCTACTGCCCAAACGTTCCCATTGGGGGCGTTTGGTGCATCAAATTGCCACCATTCACCATCTTCACTGACGCCAATGATCTGTCCACTGTCCCCTTGAGCTGCTGCCCCAACTGATGGATAGTTCGTTCCCGGACCTGTGCGCAAAAAGACGCCATCCGGTGCATTGACTGTACCACTGGCTTCTTCAGCTTCAGGTGGTTGTAAATCGAAAGACTCAATATTGCGGAAGTAATCGATTGGTCCAGCTGCAGCCCAGGCAAAAGCAACCACATTGCCATCTTGCTCAAAGCGATAATTTTGAGCAGGGCCAAACATCTGGTTCATTGAAGTATCGAGTGAATTGTCACCACAGATGGCCATTTGTATAGGGCCAAGCTCCATGAAGATGTTGCCTTCTGATGGCGTTTTGTAGGAGCCTGCGCCGTTGTTGCAATCCATTTTGGCACTAAATGTACCATCATCGTTGAAGAAGAGGGTGTAGTTTTCAGGATCTTGAACGTAGATCGTTGCACTATCGTTCCCATTGGGCTCGCGGCGTTCCCATGCCCATGTTTTATTGGTCAAGTTTGGATCGGGTGTATGCTCCATTGAATCTAACACGGAACCGGTTGCGTCTTCGGGTGCTGTGGTTGGCGCGGGTTCTTCTATGGGGGGAATTGGTGTCGGTGTGGGTTCTTCGGATCCACCACAAGCGACGAGTGCCAACAGCAATGTTAGCAGCAAGGGTAAATAAATTCTTCTCATAATGTTCTCCTTGAATCTTTTCAACACGCAATAGTGAAGATGTAATTGTCAGAAACAACAATTAATGAGGTTTATTGATTCATACTGGTGTTGATTGGTAAATAGGCTATGGAATCATTTAATGATTACACATTGGGGTCACTCGAAATAACGAGAAATAAGATAATACTAAATTTTTTGTTTTAGACAAGAAGAAGGATTAAAAAGTTGATGCTGGGGTCAAATTTGAGTAAGGTAGGTATACGTTACTTTGCTTTTTGGAGAATATGACTATGAAAAAAAGTTTATTGATTTTACTGATGATGTTAGGTGTTGTTTTGGTGGCGTGCGGTGGTGGGAAAACGGCCGTATCTGAAGAAGCAATTGATGTTGCCAACTTGCCCGATACCGTTGACGTGCAAACGGTTGCCGATCTTTTAGATAATGAAGACGTGTATGTGCTTGATGTGCGCGAACAGTGGGAATACGAGGAAGGACATATACCAGGCATTACCTTACTGCCTATGAATGAAGTCCCCGCCAATTTAGACCAAATCCCAACTGACAAAGAAGTCATTTTAACTTGCCGTAGTGGCAATCGCAGTGGGCAAGTGACTGATTATTTACGGGAGCAAGGGTTTGACAACGTACATAATATGGAAGGCGGTATTCTTGCTTGGGAAGCTGCCGGGCTTCCTGTTGAAAAATAGCTGTCAATTTGCTTGGAAAGTTTAGGGGATGGAAGAAGGTGAATTGATACCTTTTTCCGTCTTTTTTGTATGAGTCGGGTCTAGGTTTTGTTTGAGGGGTACAAAAAAAGGCACAAACAAAGTTGCGCCTTTTAAAATGAATACTGTAAGGAACGTGTTAAATTATATTTTAACGACTTCTTTTGCTTGTGGTCCGCGATCACCTTCGGTAACGGTGAATTCAACACGTTGGTTATCTTCTAAAGAGCGATAGCCACCTGTTTGTTGGATTGCGCTGTAGTGGACAAATACATCACCACCTTTATCGCGTTGGATAAAGCCAAATCCTTTATCGCTGCTGAACCACTTAACTGTTCCTTGTTCACGTTCTGCCATGTTTCACCTCTTGAAACTAAATTCGGGACTTGCTCATTGAATCTTTGAGAAAATTATCGCCCAAACTAAGAGGGGAAAACTTTTGCTCTTGTAATTCCTTGTGTTCGTCCACCTTTTCTTAATGATGCTATTATAATTAGCCAACATCTAATGTCAAAGGCTAATGTATAGATTTTGCTAATGACTTGAATGTAAGGGTATTATGGGTAGAAATATTGTTTTTGCGATGTTAATTGGGGTGTTAACGGCCGTTGCTTTTTTCTTTCTTTGGACGTTGTTTGTCGATCCCGTTGAGCGGAACTTGGCATTGCCGACGATGGCTCCTGTGGCAGATATTCCCAATGAATCAGGAGATGTAATAGGAACCGTGTTGCCGCAGGAAACGGCCGTTCCTGAGCCCACAAGTACACCAACCCCCAAAACACATACTGTACAAGCAGGAGATACTTTGTTTAGTATTGCCCGTGCCAATGGCCTTGCTTTGATTGAACTAACTGCCGCCAACGGCATTGTTAATCCTGATCAAATTGAAGTGGGTCAGGTTTTGATCATTCCCAATGTTGTGGTTGAAGCGGTTGCTGAGGTGGATACGGCCGTACAAACCCAAGTGACTGTTGCACCAGTAAGTCAAGGAGCAGCTGTCCGTCAAACCACGATGAATGGTGTTCCCATCGATGGCCTGATCATTATGCCCGAAAATGTGGTCGCCAACGCCAAAAATATTTACGCGCAAGGGCAAGCGCTAGGCAACAATCCGCGTGCCTTTTCTAAAATAGGAGACAGCACGATACAAATCCCTTATTTCTTGGCGAGGTTTGATCAGCCAGGTGGTTACAATTTAGGTGATTATGCCTATCTGCAGCCAACGATCGATTTCTTTGCGGGCTCATTTGGCCGTGAAGGAATGGCAGTGCGCAAAGGGTTTCACTCGTGGACGGTGACCGATCCAGCCTGGGCAGATAAAAGTGTATGCCAACCCAATGAAACCCCGATTGCTTGCGAAATACGTGTACAACGCCCGTCTGTCATCTTTATTCGTTTGGGCTCCAATGATGCTGGTGTGCCTGATATGTTTGACCAAAATATCCGCAAAATTGTGGAGATTGCGATTACGAACGGCATTATTCCTGTTATTGGTACCAAAGCAGATCGTGCAGAAGGCAGCAATATTAATAATGATGTCTTGCGCCGTATTGCAGCTGATTATGAGATTCCATTGTGGGAATTTGACATTGCGGCAGGCACAATCCCCGGACGTGGCTTAGATGTCGATTTTGTGCATCTCAACACCTACTATGCCCACGATTACACGTCGCCGACTGCGTTCCAAAAAGGCCACAGTGTCCACAACCTCACCGCGCTGATGATGCTCGATGCGATTATGAATAAAGTTATTTTGGCGCAATAATAAGTGATGATTTAACGCAAAGGCCGCAAAGAATGAAAGGTGCAAAGCTTTTTTCTTTGCGGCCTTTTGCACCTTTGCTTCTTTGCGTTGAAAAGTTCAATTATATTTTAGACATTCATTTTTGTTTTCGTAGAGAATCCATTGCATTTGTGTCTAGTTACTTGTCCCTTTTAGGATATATTCCTCAAAGATGAAGGATTTTTCGTTGCAGAAGTTGTCGATTTTGTTGTGGATTGTTGTTTTGTTACTGGTGTTTTATTTGCGTGTAGCCAGTTTGTTTGCCAATACATTTCATGCAGATGAAGCGTTGTTTGCAGGCTGGGCACGGCATATTGCCGTGTGGAAAGATCCGCTTTTGCTAACCCAGCCAGTTGATAAACCTCCGCTTTTGTTTTATTTGCAAGCGCTTTTTTTTCCATTGCAAGGTCCAGTGGAATGGGCGGCACGACTACCTAATTTTATTGCTTCGCTGCTGACTGTGCCGTTAACGGCCGTATTCTTCCAACACCTATACAAGATAAATATCAAAGATTCCGCAGATTACACAGATAACAATTCCCCTCTGCGCCTTCGCGCCTACTTCGACATGGCTCAGCACAAGTCTGCGTTAAAAATTACTGTTTTCACCACCGCTCTCATTATCACCTGTTCCCCCATCGCCATCCAATTCAGTAGTACGGCGTTTACGGATCCATTGTTGACTTTATGGATTGTGGCGGCGTTGGTGGCAAGTTGCAGGTGGCAAGGGGCAAGTGTCAACCCTCTGGCAGTTGGTGTTTTTTTTGGTTTGGCGCTGGCGACTAAATATCAAGCATGGTTATTTTTACCGCTAATTTTAGGTGTTGGTTGGTTGCAAGGCTGGCACTGGCGTAATTTTCTTCGCTTTATTGTTGGTGCATTTCCGGTTTTGATAGCGGTTGTACTTTGGGAGTGGGTTCGGACGGGGACGTTTTCGTTGTGGTCAACGCAAATCAATAATTTTGGCGGGGTGCGCGTCGCTTGGAGTTGGGAGATTGGGCCACGCTTATTGGAATGGTGGTATTTGTGGCAAACGGCCGTTCCGCTCTCTCTTCTCTTTTTGTTTTTGCTGATCGCCGTCGGTCTGTTTGTACGTGTTTGGTTTGTCGATGATGAAAACGGCCGTTTCGACCTTCTGCTCATCCTTTTTCTACTGAGCTACTTCCTCTTTCATTGGTTGTTCGCCATTCCTGTTTGGGATCGCTATTTGCTGCCATTGGTCCCGATTGTGGCTGTGTTGTTTGGGCGGGGAGTGATGGTGATTGGGAGCTGGGGATTGGGGATCGGAGATCGGGAGTTGAAAATTGGAGATTGGAGATTATCACGCATTACGTATCACGTATCACTTTCTACGCGCTACGCACTACGCATTATCATTTTGTTTGCATTTCTCCTCTTCCTCATCCCCCCAGCTTTAGATGCTCGTAACGGCCGTTTCCCTGTCGGTGGAC
>JBNKHS010000235.1:0-6949 GCA_050290485.1 Promineifilaceae bacterium (SeqCode)
CGGATAGTGCTGAAGTTTGGATGTCCACACAAGCGGCTTTTCGGGAACGGGACTTAATTGCAGAAGCAATCGGACATGATCCTGAATCCATTGTGCTTTACCCCTTGTATTTAGGGGGTGGGTTTGGTCGCAAGTTGAATAGTGGCGTGGGGACAGAAGCGGCAAGATTATCACAAATGGCTGGACGCCCGGTGCATGTGGGTTGGACACGAACGGAGGATTTGCAGAATGGTTACTTTCGCCCGCCCACACATCATCTTTTACGGGGCAAGGTGGATGGAAACGGCCGTATTCAAGCGATCGTGCATGAAACGGCAACCGCAGATGTGATGCTTGGTTTGCCATCTAGCCAAATGGAACATTTTCTGGGTATTGATTCGGGTATCTATCGCGGGGCAACAATTTTGTATGATGTACCCAATCTGCGGGTGACAACGTACAAAGTGGATTTGCCCGTAAAAACAGGGCCTTGGCGTGGCTTGGGTTTGTTGGCTAACACCTTTGCTGTCGAAAGTATGATTGATGCCTTAGCGCATCAAGCGCAGATGGATCCTGTTGCTTTTCGTTTGTTGAACTTGCCCGATTCTGCGATTGGGTTGCGCCTCAAAACTGTATTGGAAGCAGCGGCGGAGAAGGCAAATTGGGATGCGCCCTTGCCTGAAGGCCATGCACGCGGGGTGGCGATTTCATTGGATGTGAATACGGTGGTGGCTGAGATTGCTGAGGTTTCGGAGGAAAACGGCCGTATTCGCGTGCACAAAATGGTCGCGGCTGTTGATCCCGGCAAAGTGGTAAGTCCCGATGGGGTGATAGCGCAAGTAGAAGGAGCGATCATGATGGGACTGAGTGCAACCTTTTTTGAAGAAATCAGGATCAAAGATGGGCGCATTGCGGCAACTAACTTTGGACAGTATCCCTTGTTAACGATGAAGGAAGCGCCCGACGTGGAAGTTGTGCTTTTAGAAAGTGGAGACACACCGTATGGCATTGGTGAACCGCCGTTGGGTCCTGTGGCGGCAGCGGTGGGGAATGCATATTTTGCGTTAACGGGGAAACGCATAACGCAGCTGCCGATTTTTAACCAAAATGGATAATTGATAACGAATAACGGATAATTGCCAATTATTCGTTATTCATTTTTCCCTGATTGAATGATGGGAATATAGTTCCGATACAACAAAAATCCCATTTCTATTGCTTCAATCTCGATGACGGTATCATTGGTGAACTCCCAATCATCAACAATGGCAATCGTCCATTCGGGCGCACCGAGGACGGCGACGGGCCAGAAGACATCGACGAGCATGTACCAGCCCACATCTTCGTCATAGCGTACTGTTTTGACGGGTTCGCCATTCCAATAGCCAAAGTTGTCGCCACAAAAAAGGCGCATATCGAGCACACGCAGGGTACGGCCGTATAACTCCAACGGACAAGCCGCCATCTTGCCATACCAATCATTACTTGTTGGGTAGCCACTGGCAAACAAACCATCGCCATCTCCTTGTACACAAAGCTCTCCCGGTTCACACAAAGCAGTGTCATACGCGGTGAGCCGTACCATCATTTCTTCAAACGGTGGTTGCAAGGGGGGATGATTCGACTCCCAGCGGCAATCTGTGCCTGCGGCGATGGCGACAACGATGTTTAAACAAACCCAGATGATTGGATCCATAAATCAGTAACTCAAAATTGTTTCTGGTGTGGCGTCAGCAAATGACCAATCGCGAATAAACCACATGACCCATTCTGGCGCCCCTTCATTGGCAATGGGCCAAAAGATATCGATGTGCATATACCATCCAATATCGTCATCATAGCGAATTGTTTTCACAGGTTCACCATTCCAATAACCAAAATTATCTCCACAGTAGACAGTCATGTCTAAAATTTCAAGAGATCTGCCGTAAAGTTCTCGTGGGCAGGCGGCCATTTTACCATACCATTCATCACTAACAGGAATGGCACTGGCAAATAAGCCATCACCATCTCCTTGCACACACATTTCACCTGGGTCACACAGCGCTGTGTCGTACCCTGTCAGGCGTACAGCCATTTCTGCAAATGGCGGTGGCGGTGTTGTGGGTACGTCTGTGCAATTGAGCCCATTGGCAATTGCCAGGGCAATATTTAAACACATGGATATAACTTCTACCATTACTTCTAAACTACCTCAAATACGGCCGTGATTACAGATACATGCTGATTGGAAAACGGCCGTAATCTTCTAGTGAATATGGTCACAAATAGTTAAGCATAGGCATTTCATTTAGAAATTCAACTGAATAGGTGTGAATCTAATTTAGCGTTTATACGCAGCAGCTTAGGTAAATAAGTGATAATTTTGCTTACAAATCGACTCAATAGAACCAATTTTGAAAAATTGCCCAAAAATTCGTCCCAAAAGTTAGTTGACATGTACAATTTCCATGATATAGTTGATACATCAACTGTTGCGGTGTCAACTACATAGTTGAAAAAGCAACCATCCTTGTTCTAATCAGGAAACGGAAATTGTGGACAAAATAGAACAACTTTACACCCTCATAAAAGAGACCTTTTTTCTCCTAGATGACGGAGATCGCCATCTCTTTAGTGAATACGAGTTAAGCCCCTCTCGTTTTTATGCCATGGTGCATATTAACGAAGAACCTGGTATTTCTTCTAGCGGACTTAGTGAACGGTTGCTGTGTGATAAAAGCAATGTCACGCGCATTGTCCGCGGATTAGAAAAACAAGGGCTCATCGAAAGAAGACGACATGAAACAGACGGTCGCACTTTACGTCTATACCTCACCGAAAATGGACTAGAAACCTGCACGCAAGTTCAAATTGCACTCAAGCAATATAATGAAACCCGCCTCAACGGAATTGGTGAGGATGCCCAAAACAAATTACTAGAAAATTTAAACGCGCTCAACACTGTGCTTCAAGCAGATTTAGCCTTAAAGCATGCCAGCAATTCTAAGTAGATGGCAGTTTAGCTTAATAAAAAATTAGTTAATCATACATACAACATTCCAAATTAGAAGAAATTGAAGGAGGTGATGAAGTACAACACCACCATATAGCAAGAAAGAGCGTAATTTTGTGGCTTTGCAAAGCGCTTTGCTTTGCTCCTAGCAGGTCACCCATATTACACAAATAAATTTAATCGATTTTCAAGTAAAAATTCGAAAGTAAACATATTTTTCAATAATCGAGGAGAGAGATGAAAAATAAAAATCTATCTATTTTAATCGTATTGATGTTACTCGGTGCGTTTTTCTTAACCGCCTGTGGTGGTGGAGATGACGCCGAAACACCAGAAGAAACTACCTCAGAAGAAACCACTGCTGAGGAATCCACCACTGAAGAAACTGCAGAAGAGTCATCAGAAGAAACAATGGAAGAGATGGCTGGCCCATCTGGTAGCATTACCTTATGGCATGCTTATGGCACAGGCAGTGCAGAAGAAGATGCGATGACAGCAATCGTCGACAATGCCCGTGCAGAGTACCCCGACCTAGAGATTGAAGTTCTCCAGATTCCATTCGACCAAATCTTCAACAAATGGCAGACAGAAGTTGCTGCTGGTGAAGGTCCAGACATGTTCATTGCGCCAAATGATGACTTGGGCAACATGGCACGTGCTGGGTTGGTGCTAGACATCACCGACAAATTGGAAGGACGTCTTGATGATGTTGTTGATACTGGTGTTGCTGGTATGCAAGTAAACGGCCGTATGTACGGTGTCCCCGAATCTGCCAAAGCAGTCGCCTTGTACTACAACAAATCCATGATCGACACCCCACCAACAACAGCCGAAGAATTGTTAGCTGCTGTACAAGATGGCAACGCTTTAATTCAAAATCAAAACGCTTATCACCTCTTTGGATGGTGGCCAGCATTTGGCGGTGAAATTTTAAGTGCCGATGGTACAGAAGCCTGCCCATCTGGTGAAGGCCCCTTCGTCGAAGCAATGCAGCTCCAATTAGATTTGAAAGACGCTGGTGCTCAATTTGAAACCGATGGTGGTCGTGCTGATAGCTTGTTCCGTAATGGTGAAGTTGCCATGATCATCAATGGTCCATGGACCTTGGGTGACTATCGTGCTGACCTCGGTGATGACTTAGGTGTAGCCCCAATCCCTGCTGGTACAAACCCAGCTGGTGCCTTGAATGGTATCGATGGTTTCTACATCAACCCCAACAGCGCTAACGTTGACTCTGCAATCGAATTAGCCCTCTTCTTGACCAGTGGTGAACAAGCCCAAATGTATACCGACATGGCTGGTCACGTACCGATTCGTCCTTCAGTAAACATTGAAGATGAAAACGTTGCTGGTTTTGCTGCAGCATCTAACGCGGGTTTCCCACGTCCACAAACAGCCTCATTTGGCAACTACTGGGGCCCATTCGGCGACATGGTTACCAAAGTAATTGAAGGCGTTGCGACTCCAGAAGAAGGTGTAGCTGAAGCTTGTACAAACTTCCAAAATGCAATTGCTGGTATTGAACCAGAACCTGTTGTTGAAGAAGAAGCCGAAGAAGAAATGGCTGAAGAAACAATGGAAGAAGATGTTGAATTGCTTCCAGGAACAGTTACATTGTGGCACGCTTACGGGACCGGTAGTGCAGAAGAAGATGCAATGACCGCTATCGTTGCCATGGCACAAGAAGCCAACCCAGATTTGACCGTTGAAGTGCTGCAAATTCCATTCGACCAAATCTTCAACAAATGGCAAACAGAAGTTGCTGCTGGCGAAGGCCCAGACATGTTCATTGCCCCAAATGATGATTTGGGTAACATGGCTCGTGCTGGTTTAGTTTTGGATATTACAAGCCAATTGGAAGGTAAATTGGATGGTGTCGTAGAGACTGGTGTTGCTGGTATGATGGTAGACGGTGCCATGTATGGTGTACCTGAATCTGCAAAAGCAGTTGCTTTGTACTACAACAAATCAATGGTTGACACCCCACCAGCAACCGCAGAAGAGTTGCTGGCGGCTGTTCAAGATGGCAACGCTTTAATTCAAAATCAAAATGCTTATCACCTCTTCGGTTGGTGGTCAGCATTTGGTGGTGAAGTTTTGAGCGCAGATGGGACAACAGCTTGTCCATCTGGTGAAGAACCTATTGCCAACGCTATGCAATACTTGCTCGACTTGAAAGATGCTGGTGCTCAATACGAAACCGATGGTGGCCGTGCTGACAGCTTGTTCCGTAACGGTGAAGTTGCCATGATCATCAATGGTCCATGGACCTTGGGTGATTACCGTGCTGACCTTGGTGATGACTTAGGTGTTGCGCCAATTCCTGCGGGGACAGCACCAGCTGGTGCCTTGAATGGTATTGATGGTTTCTACATCAACCCCAACAGCCAAAATGTTGATGCGGCAGTTGCCTTAGCACTCTTCTTGTCTAGTGGCGAACGCGCGCAAACCTACACCGACATGGCTGGTCATGTGCCGATTCGTCCTTCAGTAAACATTGAAGATGCCAACGTTGCTGGTTTCGCTGAAGCATCTAATGTAGGAACACCACGTCCTCAATCTGCTTCATTTGGCAACTACTGGGGTCCATTTGGCGACATGGTTACCAAAGTGATTGAAGGGGTTTCTACTCCAGCGGAAGGTGTTGCGGAAGCTTGTGGCAACTACCAATCTGCAATTGATAGCCAATAGTTAAACGATTGTTATAAAAGAGGCGTTGGGTTAACCAGCGCCTCTTTTATAACAGATAGTTTTGACACCCAAACAACGAATAATTTTAAGGGCAAACACGTTGATCTTTCTTGTTTTGCTTTTAAAATGGATTTAGGTGTCTAATATTTTTATCTTTTGGGTGGAGCCAAGAGAAGAGGTGAACTGATGACTGTATCTACTGAGAGTCAACCCGAAGCGGTTCGTCAATCCAGCACCCGAAAACGATCATGGTGGAAACGCTCAGCCAATTCGCGTAATGCGTATACTTACTTGTTACCTGCGTTATTTGTCATGGCAATCATCACATTTTATCCCCTATTCTATCAGGTGTGGATGTCGTTTACTGACTTTGGCGTTCGTAGTTTGAACCCCAATAGTGCGGTGTATCAAGCACCCAACTGGGTTGGGATTAAAAATTATGTTGATATTGCATCGACAGACGGCCGTTTACAGAGCCTCATGCCCAATTTGAACTTCTGGCGGTTGTTAGCCTTCAACCTCTTCTGGACAATTTCAAATGTGGTCATCCATGTCGCTTTGGGTATTTTGATTGCTGTCTTGCTCAATACCAAAGGGTTATGGTTCCGTGGTATTTATCGCGCGATCTTTATTTTGCCAATGGTTATTCCCGCATTGGTTATTGCTACGGTTTGGCGCAATATGTATGATCCAGATTATGGAGCCATCAACCAAGCATTAGCAGCTTTCGGTGCTTTATTTGATATGCCCGCCGAGTTGTTCCGCATACGCTGGATCGATCAGATAGATCCACCCTTCCAATGGTTCTTGCCCGGTATGCCTTTACCTTTATCTTACTTCGCCATGTTGATTACCAACATTTGGCTGGGGTGGCCATTTATGACCGTTGTAGCGACAGGGGCTTTGGCCAGCGTGCCCGAGGATTTATATGAAGCTGCTTCAATTGATGGTGCAAATGCGCGACAACAACTTTGGAGCATCACATTGCCATTAATTCGACCGGCAATGGTACCCGCCGCCATGCTAGGGACAATTACCACGTTTAACTTGTTCCACATTAGTTACTTCTTATCAGGTGGTGGGCCGTTACGGCAGACAGAGATTATGGTAACAACAGCCTATCGTTTGGTGAATGAAAACCGTGAGTTCGGTCTTGCGGCGGCGTTCTCAGTTGTTATCTTTTTTGTCCTCTTAATGTTGACTTTGCTTACCAATCGAATTACCAGAGCAACGGAGAGTTATGATGCGTAGTTCAAGCCAAAAACTTCCAATAGGTAGACAAAT
>JBNKHS010000236.1:0-6947 GCA_050290485.1 Promineifilaceae bacterium (SeqCode)
TCTATTGCAGCCGGATCCATTTGTTCGCTCATGAAAGAATCGTAGGAAACGGCCGTACCTACTGCCCCCGCGAACATCATAACGACAGCAACGAAAATGACAACGCCCATCAAAATGAAGGGAATGTAAAGCAAAATATTCATGCCCAGGATTGGCCAGATTTTGGCAGTTCCCGCAGCAAAGGCTTGTCTCAGGGTCATTTCTTTACCCGTGCTGATTTTGTAAACGGCCGTAATCAAACCACCACGCGCCACCCAACCAACAACGATTAAAAGCAGCCCTATCAACATAGCAAAACACATAAGCGCTATAATCGCACCACCGATGGCCGCCAATTTTTCTGGACTAAACGTTGTTGGATCAAACTCTGACGATGAGTAATTATAAGAAGAGGAATTCGTACGGGTAGAGGTCAATGCCGCCAAAAAGCCTAACACCCATAAATACTTATTTTCCCAGGTAATCTTCCAGCCATCGCTAACAATTTTTCCATAATCCATGGTGAAACCCTCCAAAATAACCGTGAGGCATGTTGCGTAATACGTGTTGAGTTAGCTAAAGGCAGGGTGTTATGGGTCAATCACGTCTACTCGTTCACACGTCTACACGCATTAATTAAGTGGCCGTACGCAAATAAGTTAGCAGTTTTTAGATTGGTCCAATCTTGAAGATTGAACCAATCTACCTGTCCAAAAAACCGCCGAGAAAGGACATTCATGCTCTCTGCGGTTAATTTCTAGAACAGTGGCTTAAACTGTCGCCATATGTTTGATTAAGTCCAAGCATTTGCAAGAGTAGCCCCATTCATTATCATACCAAGCGACAACCTTCACAAAAGTATCGGTAAGCGCAATCCCTGCTCCCGCATCAAAAACAGAAGTACAAGATTCACCCAAGAAATCGTTAGAAACAACCGAATCTTCAGTGTAGCCCATGATACCTGCTAATTCCCCTTCTGAAGCAGTTTTCATAGCTGCCTTGATCTGGTCATAGGTAGCAGGCTTTGCTAGATTAACCGTAAGGTCAACGACAGATACATTGGGGGTGGGTACACGAAAAGCCATGCCTGTAAGACGGCCGTTTAACTCTGGAATCACCTTACCCACTGCTTTGGCCGCACCCGTAGAGGAAGGAATGATGTTCTGGCTAGCGCCACGTCCACCACGCCAATCTTTAGCTGAAGGAGCATCCACTGTTTTCTGAGTGGCGGTGGTCGCATGCACCGTTGTCATTAACCCATCTTTAATACCAAAATTGTCATTCAGCACTTTAGCCAAAGGAGCTAAACAGTTAGTGGTACAAGAAGCGTTGGAAACAATATCTTGCCCAGCATAAGTGGTGTGGTTGACACCCATCACAAACATAGGGGTACTGTCTTTAGATGGCGCAGATAAAACAACACGCTTGGCACCAGCTTCAATATGCGCTCTTGCCTTTTCATCTGTGAGGAACAAGCCAGTTGCTTCCAATACATATTCAGCACCAACTTCATCCCACTTCAAGTTTTTGGGATCTCTTTCAGAAGTAACACGGATAGCACGGCCGTTAACTACCAAATGACCATCTTCAACAGCAACCGTACCATTGAATCTACCGTGAGTTGAATCATATTTCAACATATAGGCGATGTAATCTACATCAATCAAATCATTAATACCTACAACTTCTACGCCTTCAATTTCAAAAACGCGACGGAAAACTAGACGCCCAATGCGACCAAATCCGTTAATACCTACTTTAATTGTCATCGTAAAATAAATCTCCTTAATTTAGACTATTGTTGTAATTCATAATAAGGTTTTTGCAAAAGTTATGAATTACATTGAGAAAGTGCAGAAATTAAATCCCTTAATTTCAATCGTTTTGCACTTTTATTGGGTATGACAAACCCAATAGAGTTTATATTGTAAAACATAATACGAAAGCCGTCATTTGTCACGTCATCCATATTACAATTTACCCTAATGAACAAATTGATTAATTTAATCTCATTTTGTTATCAAATTAACCACAACTTGAGCCACTTTTGCGCTGTCGTGCCGCCACGGACGATCTGTGTCTACCAAATCGGCCGTTTTCATCTGAACATCTTGTGGCGCAACAGGCTGCACAAAAACTGTTTGTCCACCGCCACGGTCAGGTGGGATCGATAAATTATCATTTGCCAGCACAATGTCTAAGCAATCAGCGGGAATGTGGTGTAGGATGGTTGCCACATGATCGGCAACGGTATAATTATCCGTCTCTCCGGGTTGTGTGGCAAGATTACATACATAAACCCGCTTGGCACGGGTTCGTTGCAACGCTTTGGTAATATCCGGAACAATCAAATTCGGCAAGATACTGGTATATAAACTACCTGGACCCATTACAATCAGGTCTGCCTGCAAAATTGCTTTCACAGCAGGTGGATAGGCACGAACAAATTGTGGTTGCAGGTAAAGCTTTTCAATTGCGCCATATGCTTTAGGAATAGCTGACTCCCCGACAATGCGTTCAATTGAACCATCTTCCATGATAATGTCAGCAGCCAGATCGACATTGGCCAAGGTAGAGGGTAAAACACGACCACGCATGGCCAAGACACGTTCAGCGGCTAACAGCGCTTCATCAAAACTACCGGTAATGCCCGTCAGGGCGGCAAGTAACAAATTACCGAACGCATGCCCTTGCAACTGGGAACGGCCGTTTTCCCCAGCCCCTGAGCCAAATCGATATTGCAAAACCTGTGTCATTAACGCTTCATCATGCGATAAAGCAGCAATATTGTTACGAAAATCACCCGGAGGAAGTAAGCCCAACTCCTTACGCAGCCGCCCGCTGCTACCACCATCATCGGCCACCGTGACAATGGCCGTAATGTTGTCTGTGTATTGACGCAGTCCACGCAACAAAGCAGGCATGCCTGTGCCCCCGCCAATGGCTACAATTTTAGGACCTTGCCCCCGTCGGCTGTAGCTGTACAACATCTCAGCCATCCCATCTTCTGGCTCTGGAAACGGTGACAAAAGCCGACGCCCCAACTTTTCGACAGCAACACCCACACAAATACCACCAATGACAATTGGAACTAAGATTTGCAAGATTGGGGGTAAAAATTTAAAGGTCAGGACATGCAATAACATCTCTGATAACCAACCTTTCTGATCAGCAATAAAAAAGATGTTGACAAGGCCAATCCCAGCAACGGCCGTTCCTACAGCCAACAACAACAGCCACCGCTTAACCCCCATTCCTATGGTTAACCAGCGTCGGTTATACCGTCTCCAAATCGAAAATTTACTCATAATGCATGATGTGTATTACGCAATACATGATTGATCCATAACAGGATAGTTATTTTAATATCCCTTACGCATCACCTATCACGCTCTCAAAAATTAAACTGTAAAATAGTTACACAATTCCCCATCATAACAATCCCCCTACAGGTCGTCAATGCAACTGGCAGGGGGTTAATCGCTGTGTTATGATCTCGCCGATTTTTATATAGTGAAAACGCAAAAGTTTTTTGAAATAATGAAAAGCGATTTCTATGTTTTCGCTTTAGTAATTCACGATTTTGGCGAGATTTAATTAAACGAATCAGTGAATTACAGTATTTAATAATGGAGTCTAAAATGCGCACTGTATTTTGGGATTATGAAACAAACACAGAAAAAATGATCGACCAACGCAAGCTGCCATGGGAATTTGAGGTCGCGGAGTTTGCTGATTATCAAGAAGTGGCTCGCGCCATTACAGAAATGTATGTACGTGGTGCCCCAGCCATTGGGGCTGCGGCTGGCTTTGGCATGGCCTTAGCGGCACAACAAAGCACGGCAACAGATCGTCTCACATTAATTCGCGATTTAGAAACGGCCGCTTCCACCTTAAATGCAGCCCGACCAACGGCCGTCAATCTAGCTTGGGCCGTCAAAAGAATCTTACGTGTGGCTACCAATGAGGAATTAGAGGCAGTCGAAGCTGTACGCGATGCCATTCTCGCAGAAGCACAAAAAATAGCAGATGAAGATGCTGAACTTAATAAACGGATGGCGTACAACGGCGCAGAACTAATTAGCGATGGTGATACCATTTTGCATCACTGCAACACAGGGGCCTTGGCCACTGTTGATTGGGGAACTGCACTAGGCGTCATTTTTGCTGCCCACGAGCAAGGTAAAAAGATTCATGTTTTGGTTGATGAAACACGCCCTCGTTTGCAAGGCGCACGCCTGACCGCATGGGAATTACATCAACGCGGCATTTCATTTGATTTGATTGCCGATAATGCCGCTGGTCATTTTATGCGTACTGGGCAAGTCGATATCGTCCTCGTTGGCTCTGATAGAACAGCAGCAAATGGGGATGTCGCCAATAAAATTGGAACGTATAAATTGGCCGTTGTGGCCAAAGAAAATGGGGTGCCTTTTTATCCTGTTGTACCCACGAGTACAATTGACCTGGAATTAGAGCATGGCGATCTAATTCCCATTGAGGAACGTGGTGCAGAAGAGGTCGTCTCTGTCTTTGGCAAATCAATTGCCCCAGAAGGCATTTCCGCGCGTAACCCTGCCTTTGATGTCACCCCACACCGCTATGTGACGGGCATTGTGACGGAAGCGGGTATTGTTTACCCACCATTTGTAAAGAATTTGAAAACGGCCGTTGAAACTGAGCAAGGAAAGAGTGAATGAGATTGGAGATTTGAGATTGGGGATTGAGTAACTAAGTAATTGAGCAACAAAAATAATTACCAATTACCTAACGACCCAATTACCCCAGTCCCCAATCCCCAACCCCCGATCCCTATGAAAAATATACCTGTAGTGATCACCTGTGGTGGGCAAGGAACGCGCATGGGTGACACATTAACGAAGAAAGAACTAGTTGATATTGGTGGACGGCCGTTATTGTGGCACGTCATGCGTATTTTTTCTGCCTATGGCCACAATCGGTTTATTTTAGCCTTAGGACATTTGGGCGATCAAGTACGGCGTTACTTTTTGGAATATGAAGCGATGACCCGCGATGCGACGATTCACTTGGCAAACCCCCAACATGGAACAGGTCATCCTCATGTTACTTTTCAAGGCGAGTATGACCACGAACCGTGGGAAGTGACGCTGGTGGACACAGGGCTGGAAACGGGGCGGGCAACACGTTTGCTGAAGTTGGCTGATTATTTGGATAACGGCCGTTTCTTTGTCGCTTATGGAGAAGCCGTCGCCAATATCGATCTCAATGCCCTAGTGCAATTTCACGAGCAACACGGCAAGATGGCCACCATGACTGGTGTTCACTTCAACTCGCAATACGGCAAAATTGAAGCGGATGAGCAGGGAAACATCACTTATTTTGAGGAAAAACCCCTGCTGCCATATTGGGTCAATGGCGGATTTATGCTCTTTGAGACCCAAATCCTTGACCTGATACGTGCAAAAAATGATGAAGCGTTAATGGAATCTGACTTTATGCCCGAATTAATCGAAGATAACCAGTTGATGTTGTATAAACACACCGGCTATTGGCAATCGATGAAAACCTTGAAGGATGCGCTCACACTCAAAAAAGCGTGGCATGAATCACAGCCATGGAAAGTTTGGTGAGCCCTGCAAACTCAAGTTGGGAACAGGAAATTAACTTGGATACATCTTTTTGGAAAAACAAGCGCGTTTTAATTACCGGTTGTACGGGATTTGTAGGCTCGTGGTTAACGGCCGTATTGCTCGATCTACAAGCAGACATTACGGGGCTCATCCGCGACAACGTGCCGCAATCAGAGTTGTTTCGCTCTGGCAACCACAATCGCATCAACATTGTGTATGGCGATCTTAGCAGCTATGAAATGATTGAACGTATCATTGCTGAGTATGAAATCGAGATCATTTTTCACTTAGCATCACAAACCATTGTTGGTATTGCCAATCGCGCACCACTTTCCACATTTGAAACCAACATTCGGGGCACTTATTTATTGCTCGAAGCTGCCCGTCGCAACAACACCGTCAAAGGCATTGTCCTGGCCAGCAGTTTAAAAGTATATGGAGACCAGCCCATTTTGCCCTATACCGAAGAAATGCCTTTATTGGGCTTCTACCCATACGACGTCTCTAAAAGCTGTGCCGATCTACTGGCACAATCTTACGCCTATACCTACAAAATGCCGATCATCATCACCCGTTGTGCCAATTTGTATGGCGGTGGCGATCTGAGCTGGAACCGCATCGTACCGGGAACAATGCGCAGTGTTTTGCAAGGTGAACGCCCCATCATCCGTTCAGATGGTACATTTAAGCGCGACTATTTGTACGTCAAAGATGCTATTCATGGCTATCTCATGGCTGCAGAGCACGTACAAAATCCGGAAAAACGAGGCGAAGCGTACAACTTTGGCATGAGCGAACCTGTCACAGCGCTTGATTTAGTGAAAACAATTATCGCTGTTTCCGATACAGCAATCAGTGAACCGATCATTCTTGATGAAGTCCGTGACGAAATCAAGGATCAATACTTTACTTCTTGTAAAGCAGAAAAAGAGTTGGGTTGGGTTCCGCAATATAGTCTTGAAGAGGGACTTGCGGAAACAATGGTCTGGTATCGAGAATTTTTAGCTAGCTTGTAATGAGTCATATCCCATCACAAAACGCTGCCCAAAAACGCATTCTCGTTACAGGGGCGACAGGCTTTGTTGGCCGTGTCCTTGTCCCACATTTGGTAAAATTGCCAGATACGGCCGTTTCCATCCTCATTCGTGAAGTATACAGCCATACCGACCTCAACCCCCTCCCTACAGAGCTGCAAGCCGTGCGCGAAAAGCTGCATGTCGTTTACGCCGATTTGCGGAACTTCCAACTGACATTACGCGCCATTCGTGAAGCAGAACCAACCTACGTGATTCATCTAGCCGCCGCCGGAGCCACCGATCCCTTTTTAGGATTAGACACCGCCATCCGTCATAATTT
>JBNKHS010000237.1:0-6946 GCA_050290485.1 Promineifilaceae bacterium (SeqCode)
AGCTCAGCTTGTTCTTCAGCTATAAGCTCACCATCGAGCGCGTCCATCATTAGCATATAAATTTCTTCGTGTTCCATTTCCATCATTCACTCCTAAACAATACAGTCCAGTTAAATCTTCATTTCTTCTCTATACGTTCTTTATTTCAGATTGGTTCACTCTTCAAGAATGAACCAATCTCATAATCCTTATGTAACCGCCATGGCATCATTCATTGACCCTAGCCCATTAGCCAATCCTATTTCAGCTAACTGCTTCCGTGCTCGGAACAATCTCGATTTAATAGCACTGACTGATGTTTCCATAATTTCAGCAATTTCATCGTAAGAAAGTTCATGCCAATAGCGTAAAATCACAGCTTCCCGATAATCTGGTTCTAGTTCATCTAATAGCGACTGCACCATATCTTTTTGCTGGTTATGCACCAGTTGTGATTCAGGTGCTGCATCCCTATCCGACATTAACGCTGGATGAGGTGCAATTGGTTCATCAATCGACAAAAGTAACGCGCGCCGTTTCCGAATCTGATCAATACAATAATTCGACGTGATAGATAATAACCAGGTACTAAATTTATGATTTGGGTTATAGCTATCTAAACGTGTATATGCGCGAATAAATGCTTCTTGGGCAGCTTCTTCTGCCTCACCAGAATTACTCAACATGCGATACGCCAAGTTATAGACTGGCGTTTGATATGCTTCAATTATCTTTCCAAAGGCTTCTTTATTGCCATTGCGTGCTTTTTCAAGCCAAATAGTTTCTTCGTTTATCAACGTCTTATCTCCTGACAATACCCAATACGCAGTATAACATTGAAAGTTTCAAGATTTGCAGAAACTTGTTAAATTCTCTTTTTGACGATGAAAAAATGGGGAATTTATTCGCGTAAGCGGGTGGTCAACAACTTTAATTGTTGATAGCTGACGGGTTTGTCGAGGACAAATGTGGCGTCTGCGCGTAATGTATCTGCCATACGAGGATCGGCTGTTGCCACAACAACATGCGTATCTTTTAAGCGTGTGTCATCTTTGATGTAACGTAATATATCTGCACCAGAAACAGTAGGTAAATGTAGATCTAAAATAACAACAAATGGAATAACTTCTTCCATACGATTGAGCGCAACTTGTCCATCTGTGATCACTTCGGTATCAAAACCAGACATTTTCAACGCTTCAGCAAAGATTGTTCCTAGGTCAAAATCATCTTCAACAATGAGTGCTAACTCTTTCACGGTGCCCTCGTTATTATAAGAGGAAGCTCCACAGTAAATGTGCTTCCTTCTCCGACTTTACTTGCCAATGAGATGTGACCATCCATTGCCTGGACGACTTCTTTTACCAAGGATAAACCTAGTCCAAATCCACCTTGTAAGCGTGTGATTGACCCATCTGCTTGGCGAAAGGGATCGAATATATAGCTTTGTGCTTCCGTTGGAATACCAATACCTGTATCGGCAACTTCGATGGCCCATGCATCTGGGTTTGGTTTATAGAACTGCACATGAATTTGCCCTTCTTGGGTGAATTTTATGCTATTTGTTACAAGGTTGGCAATAATTTGTTGCACACGATGGGGGTCTGTGACAATCTTTTCGGTAAATTCTGGAGAGATTTGACTGGTGAGCATGAGATTTTTTGCTTGTGCGGCTGAATCTAATGCTTTGTGCATTTCATCTAACAATATTTGCGGATCGATTTCTTTTTGGGTAAGAATTGTTTCTTCTGTTTCAAATTCGGCTTGATCAACAAGATTGCGAATGAGTTGAGTAAGTTCTGTTGAGCGCCGAATGATCTTTTGCATAATCTCTTTTTGCTGATCATTGACGGGGCCAAATATCTCCGCTTCAACCATCTCTGCATAACCCAATATTGCGCCGAGCGGAGTTTGTAGCTCATGATTGGTGCGTGCCAATATTTCTGTTTTCAGTTGATTGGCTTCTAGCGCTTTATCACGTGCGGCACGCAAAGTGGCTTCAATCTGTTTGCGTTCGGTAATTTCAGTGACGATTGTAAGGACTTCGATAATATTACCCGTTTCGTCAAGGATGGGACGTTTAACGGTTTGCCACCACCGTTCTGCACCTGTTGCTGTAATGGTTCGCTGCTCTGGAATAATAAGTTCGCGCCCGTTTTCAAAGACGTTGAGATCTTGTTGTTGAAATTGGTTGACTTTATTGGGGTCAGGATTAAAGTCAGCATCAGTTTTACCGATCATGTTTTCGACTGTGGTGTCATATAACTCGGCAATTGCTTTGTTGACCATTTGAAAACGGCCGTTTCTATCTTTTGCAAAAATAAAGTTGGGGGTAATATCAATGATTTGGCGTAAGTAAGGACTTCGCTTATGTATATTGCCGTTTAAATCATTTTGTGGTGCTGAACTCATCTTACTTTTTTGCCCTTACATTCATTGCCTAGCAGAATGTACATATAACACAATACTGGATAACGGGGCAAATGCCCATAGTGATCAAGAACCAATTTTAGATTTTTCACGACATTTATACCTGTATTATGGAGCCGGAGGTGGTGTAGCCGTCGCGGGTGATGGCTCACTAGTTGCTGTTGGTGGAACAGCAGTTGGAGGCACAGGGGTACTGGTTGGGATAGCAGGAACTGTTGCTGTTGCGGGAACTGCCGTTGGGGGAGCGGTAGTGGGTGGGGCAGAGGTTGGCAATGGTGGCGGTGTGTCTGTCGGATTAACAGACGGAACCGTAGCTGTTGCGGGGACTGCTGTTGCTGGTGGTGGATTCGATGGATTTGATGACCCTGTGGTAGGCACTGGGCTAGGTGTTGGCGTTGCTGCCGGTGTATTGCTAGGAACAGTAGTTGGTGTCGTGACGGCTTTGGGGAGCAAAATCCGACTGTTTATTGTCAAGACGGGCACTTCGGTTAAACAATTTTCTTCTAAGATTTGATCAACAGATGTGCCTGTTTTTTGAGCCAAATCGACCAGGGTATCGCCCGATTTGATTGTATACGATACCCAATTTGTATTACGAGCACAGGCGATAGTCTCTGTTGTCGCTGTCGGTGTTGTTTCGATTGGAGTAGATGTTGGTCGTGTTGGTGTCATTGTAGGTGAGTAGAGCGCAAACGGCCGTAGTTCTGTTAAAGGCAGCCCAATACCGGGGCCTGAACCATCACCATCAAACAAGATTTGCCACCAAAATGTGCCTTCAGCTTTTGAAATTTCTGCAATGGGAATGCTCAATTCATAAATGTCTGATTCTTCAGATTGCAATGTTGCCATGCCGATAATGGTGCCATTACCCCAAGTATTTTTTTGTACTTGGATAAATAAAGCTTCTTCATCTACTAAAGGGAAGGGCCAACGTACTTGAAAGAGAAGTGTGTCGGTTAAGGCAAACTCGCTGCCATCAACAGGACTTATAATTTGTAAAGATGGTGGCGTGGGGGTGGCCAACAGTACCGCAGCAACGGCCGTTTCTGTCATATCTGCAGTCGGTGTTTCCACAACCACACCCACGAGAGGCACATTTTCGGTTGTTGCTGTGGGTTTCTCTGTTTCATTTTGCGAACGCATGTATGCGCCACCTGCCAATAAAAGGATGAGAAAGCCGACAAGCGGCAATGCTAGCAGCCGTTTAGAACGTTTCTTTTTCTGTGGAGCAGTGTCTACTGTTTCGAATTCATTTGGCGTTTCTTCAATGGGGGACCCTTCAACAATGATTGGATCGGGAGCAGGTAAAACGGCCGCTTTGGCTAATGTTTCGGCAACTGGTTGTAATTCTTTGACGGGTTGTGTTGATTTCTTAATCGGTTTAACGCGTTTGATTTTTGGCTTCGGTTTAGGGGGTTCTGGAAGAGCGCTTTCATTTTTATCAATGGTTGGTGTAAGCGCAATCGGTGTTTCGGCTTCTGTTTGTTGGTCTAAAAGGGGTTGGGCAACGGCCGTTTCTTGTTGCAATGCATTCGTAATCGCTAACTGTAAATCTGCAATTGAGTTGTAGCGATTCCATGTCGATTTTTGCAAGCAACAATTGACCAACCTATAAGTTTCTGCACTTAATCCCAAACGCACCTCTTCGAGAGGTACTATGGTTGAGGATGTTTTAGTCGCATATTTGGACCGCTTCTCTTGTAAAAACGGCCGTGTTCCAGCCAACATTTCATACAATATTACGCCCAAGGTAAATATATGTCCTTGAATAGAGAGCGTCGTTTCGGGCGGATGATAAGGTAAAGGATAAAAATCTTCGCTTTTTCGTGAAAATGAATTCGTCTGTCGTGGTGGAACACCTAAACCAATGATTGTGACCGTTTGATCAGAATTGAGCAGAACTTTGGAAGTAGATAAATTGTGGTGAAAAATCCCTGTCTGTTCTAATAGTATAAGTTGGGACGCAATCTGCTCGGCAAAGCGCAGAGCAAACACAGTGTGAGCGGCATCTTTTTGGGCTGCAATTGCTTTTTGTTGTGTTATTGCTTGGACAAAACTGGTTGGCAAAGCTGCTGGAGCTTGGTTGTTATAAGTCCAATGATGCAGCGACGTTTCACCAGCATCATTCATGACCAAATAAAGTTGATTTTGCGTGGTCATCCCTGCATCGAGAATATGAACAAATCCATCATTTTCTATTGATTCAGCATCTAAAACACCCGTCTTGAAGGCGTGTGCATATTCTTCATTCTGAGAAACTTCAAGTGAAAACAATTTGATGACAACAGGAATATCATTCTCAATATCATGCCCACGGAAAACAGCGTTATGCGCATCTTTTTCGATCTCTTTCGTGAATTGAAAACGGCCGATTCGTTGCCCAAGTAACGTGTTAGCAGAACCTGGTTTCCAACTACAGAAAACTTGGGTGCGATTGTGGTATGAATAAGCAGGTCGTTTTACAAAAAGAGTATACATAAAGTAGCGAATCTGTTTCCGCCATTCTCCCAAGGACTATCCGTTTACTTTAGGGGTGCAATCTTGCAAGCATCCTAACTATAGAATTATTTTCCGGCATTGTTCTCTTCAGCATCACGCCAAAGCTTATCAATCAATGCTTGCTGTTCGGCTTGGAGATTTGTAATTTCTTCCGTCGTAATTTGTTTCTTTTTTTCCAAGACGGTAATTTTTTGCATTAGACGTTCATATACATTGGTTAAATGTTTTAACCAGTGTCTAAAGTTGCGCATACGATGTGCTTCTTGATTTTGATCATCACCAGCGGTCACCATAACGGTGCTAAATTTGGGGATGCGTAAATCAATTTCTCTGGCAAAGGGGGCATCGATGTCCGCAAGCTCTGCTTGCAGCAGCTTAAATTGTGGCTCGATTTTTGCGGCATGAAGAAGCGCACGTCCCGTGCCTGTGTAGGCACTTTTAGAAAGTGCTCGTGTAAGGATTCCTATATCATTCTTGTAATAGTCAATTCTTCGTGATTGAGACACAAGTTTGAATAAAGCAGACATTTGTTCATCAATCGTATTGGCGATTTCGAGCGCTTCTTCAATTTCATGAAGATAACGATTTTTGGGGGCGATCAAGTTGGGTAATGCTTCCAGCTTTTTGGGATTGACCTTATGATGCTGGATGAGAAATTGTTTTTGTTCTCGTTTGGCTTGCTCGTGTTCTTCGTCGCAGTTGGCTAAGGCGACAAGCATCATCTCTAATTCTTGATGGTTGTTTTGCAAACTTTGAAGGGCAATTTCTCGCGCTTCTAATCCCATTTTGATTTCGAGATATTCTGCAACCTCTTTTTCGAGCTTTTCTTCATGATTGCCACGTAATTTGGCAAAAACGGCCGTAACTGAAAGCCCTTCTAATTTATCGACATCGGCCTTTTCTTGTTGGGCTATTTTGAGCAGAAAATCCCGTTCTTCAATTGTTTCTGCGAGTTGATGATCAAGCGTATCTAACAAAGCAAGGACACGATCACGCTCCTCGATTGCTTTGCGTGTTTCAATTAAACGGCCGTTTATCTCTGTAAACTGCTCTTGTAAAGAAAGCGACATAGAAATTACGAATTATGATGGAAGAAGGATGAAATCTCGCAACAACAGGTTGCAAATCTCGTGACACAGGTCACAAATCTCCAATCTCCTATAAATCTAAAACACTCATCACTGTATTTAAATCTTTATCTCCGCGACCACTTAAGTTAACGAGTAAAATTTGGTCTTTTTTCATTGTTGGGGCTAACTTGACAGCTTCAGCAACGGCATGACTCGATTCCAAGGCGGGAATGATCCCTTCCGTTTTACATAATGTTTGAAATGCTTCCATGGCTTCTTCATCGGTCGCGGATGTATAGCCAGCCCGTTCCTCATCACGGAACATGGCGTGTTCTGGGCCAACACTTGGGTAATCAAGTCCAGCACTAATGCTGTGTGTCTCCATGATTTGCCCGTCAGCATTTTGCATGACGTAACTTTTTGTGCCATGAAGGACACCAATCCGGGCGATATTCAGATCGCCAAACCGAGCCGCATGTTCGCCGCTTTCAATGCCATGCCCACCCGCTTCAACACCAATAAATTCCACATCTGCATCATCACGAAACGCATGGAAGATGCCCATCGCATTGCTCCCACCGCCAACACAAGCGACGATTGCATCTGGTAAACGGCCGCATAAATCTAAAATTTGCTGCCGTGCTTCGATGCCAATGACACTTTGGAAGTCACGCACCATCATTGGGTAAGGATGTGGACCAAGCACAGAACCAAGCAAATAATGAGTCGTTTCTACATTGGTTACCCAATCGCGAATCGCTTCATTGATCGCATCTTTCAGGGTTTTACTGCCGCTTTCGACGGCGACGACTTTGGCTCCAAGCAGCTTCATCCGGTACACATTTGGCTGTTGACGCGCAATGTCTACAGATCCCATATACACGATACAGTCTAAGCCCAACAACGCACATGCAGTTGCGGTGCCTACACCATGTTGCCCCGCACCCGTTTCTGCCACAATGCGATGT
>JBNKHS010000238.1:0-6941 GCA_050290485.1 Promineifilaceae bacterium (SeqCode)
GTATCAGCTAATGTGGGCGTCGCGAACACAACCACTGTCGCATCTGATTCGGGGACTGTTTCTAGCTCATTGGGGATTGCTGTCGATACGGCCGTTTCTTCTAAAGACTCAAGCGGCACACCTGCCAAAAAGAAGCCAGCCATCAATAACAGGCAAGCCAGCGCATACCCAATAAACGATTTCAACCGCAAATCGAGCCGCGAGCCTGTTAAACCTAAACGGTGCAGTGCACCGGGCGACAAAGCCAAATAGGCAATCAAGATAAAAATGAGTGCGCCTAAACCAGATGCACCCATTCCCACTAAAGTCCAAGTTGGAAAACCCATGCGGCGGATTATACAAGCCAACCGAATGATTGGCGATGGCTAAACAAATTCATTCACCAACCACCAAGACAAGCAAATTTAAAAACTTGTGCTAAGAAAGGCCGAAGCATTAGAGATTGGAGATTAAAGGAAAAATCCCATAAAACGAACCACAATATCGATCTGTCAATATTTTTGAGCATTTCTTGTGCAAAACGTAATTGATAATCAAGTAATTTACGTTAAACGAAATTCTTTCTCCCTCTCGTTCAATCGTGGATGACTGGATACTAAGCCCCAAGCAAAAGGCATTGGCAACAAAGTGCGATTTTCGTAATAATTGCGCTATAATCACAGGTCGAACCCTATAAACAGCAATATCAATGTAGGGGTGACCCGTTGGGTTGCCCAAAACGAATGAAACGGAGTAATTCATGGCTAATCAATATGATTTAGTTGTTCTTGGAGCGGGGCCTGGTGGCTACATTGCCGCTATCCGTGGCTCACAACTCGGACTCAAAACAGCAATTATCGAAAAAGAATACATGGGTGGGGTCTGCCTCAACGTAGGCTGTATTCCTTCCAAAGCGCTGCTCAAAAACGCAGAAGTTGCTCATACATTGCAACATCGTGGACGTGAATTTGGTTTCAAATTCGACAATCTTGAAATCGATTACAAAGTCGCTTTCAAACGCAGCCGTCAAGTTTCTTCTCGTCTTGTCAAAGGGATTCAGTTCTTGATGAAGAAAAACAAGATTGATGTCTATGAAGGAACCGGTAGCATCGTCACCCCGACCACACTCAAAGTTAATTTGAATGATGGCAGCGAAACGGAACTCAGCGCCAAAAATATTATTATCGCCACAGGTGCACGCCCCCGTCCATTGCCTGGTGTGGAATTCGATGGCGAAAAGATCGTTTCCTATAAAGATGCAATCCTCAATGACGACCCTCCCAAAAAATTTGCAATCATTGGCGGTGGCGTCATTGGTGTCGAGTTTGCCTACATGTGGAAAAATCATGGTGTCGATGTGACCATCATCGAAATGATGCCCCATTTGTTGCCCAACGAAGAGCCGGAAATCAGCACGATTCTGGAAAAGGCGTACAAGAAGTTAGGGGTAAATTTGTTGTTGAATACGGCCGTATCTTCCGTCGAGAAAACAGCAAACGGTGTCAAAATCAACTTACCTGAGGGCGATCCTCTAGAAGTCGATCAAGTCATGGTTGCGATCAACTTTGTGCCCAACGTCGAAAACATCGGCCTCGAAAAAATTGGTGTCAAACTCACCGACCGTGGAGCCATCCAAATCGACGACAACATGCGCACCAATATTCCAAACATCTACGCCATCGGCGACGTCGCCACAGAATGGCGCTTGGCACACATCGCCTCAGCCATGGGCTTGGTGGCCGCCGAAACCATTGGTGGTGTTCACACCGAAACATTGGAATATGAAATGATGCCCCGCGCCACCTACTGCGTACCTCAGGTCGCCAGCTTTGGTTACACCGAAGCCCGCGCCCGCGAACTTGGTTACGAAATAAACGTGGGTGAATTCCCCTTCATCGCCAATGGTAAGGCGTTAGGCCTGGGTGAAAAAGAAGGATTCGTCAAAATCATCGCCGATGCCAAATATGGCGAAATTTTAGGCGCACATATGGTTGGTCCCGATGTCACTGAACTCCTGCCAGAATTAACGTTGGCACGCAAAGCAGAGCTAACCGCGCATGAAATTGCCTACAACGTTCATGCCCACCCCACCCTCAACGAGGCTATCATGGAAGCCGCGCACGGTGTCGAAGGCGAATACATCGTCATCTAAAATCTAATCTTATTTCTCCAGATCGGTTCATTTTTCAAAGAACAAACCCATCTTCTAGGTAGTAAACCAACAAAAGCCTACAAATTTGTAGGCTTTTTTATTTTAGCCCTATTGATATTTCTGCCACTCCTGTGTATCCTATCATTCGTTAAAGAAATGCGTGTTTAGCTTTGCCAGCAATATACAAACAAAAGGGGAGTATCACTTGCGATGTCGCCAGAATTAAAGCAAGCCGTTCAGCTAATAAAGTCCGGTCAAAAACAAGAAGGGAAAGAAATATTACTGCAAATTCTCAACGAGGATGAAGCCAACGATACTGCTTGGGTTTGGCTGACAGCCACAGTTGATAATGACGAAATGCGCCTAGAATGTCTTGAAGAGGCACTGAAAATCAATCCAAACAATGAAACGGCGAAAAAAGGATACCAAAAAATATCACGTCGTCTGCAACGCAAGCAAGAAAAAAGCTTGGAAATGATTTGGAATGAAGACGATACTCCAGCAGAAGCACACCCTTCTCCATTTGCAGAGCCAGTCCAAGAAGTGACTCCTTCACAAAAAGAGTGGTCTTATTATGATTACCAACGAAAACCAGAGCCTGCACTGCCCAAACCAAGTACTGGTGTGTTAAATACAACTAAAAACCCATTTAGAACCTCCCCTTGGCTTACGATTTGGTATGTGCCACGAACAACAATCAAGGCAATTATAGGAAGCAAAGATCCAGAAAAACATGTCCTGCTCATTGCCACTGGCGTTGGTATTATTAACGGCTTATCGGGAGTACTTCCTTTTGTAGAATTGGGCGGCGAATACCTATGGCTTGGCTTTATCTTTTCTCTTATCTTGGGACCACTCTATACCATTATTGGACTATACATTTCCGCTGCAATCTTTAACTGGATTGCTTTCTTTCTTGGTGGCAATGGTTCTTCTCGTGATGTTCGTGTCGCGATGGCTTGGTCATATATCCCCAACATCATAGTAATCACCCTCTTTAACCTTCATCTTTATGTCAACTCAACAGTCGCATCACTCACTGACCCTCTAACGCAAACCAACCCAATCTCAACGGCTTCAGACCCGCTTATCTGTTTATACGTACCGCTACTTATTTGGGTAGTCTATATTCGCCTACAATCTTTGGGAGCATCGCAACAGTTCTCGGCATGGCGTGCCTTATTGACATTAGCCATGCCTACGATTCTCATTATTCTTTGTGCATGTTCGACACTCTACTTAATCCTGATTACAACACCATATTATTGATCATCCAAAACTCATCTTTAATGAGAAAAACAACAAATTTCTTGGCATGACCGATGTCCCATGTTATCAATGCAAAACTTTGTTTACCAAAGTTCCATTTAACCTGAAATCCAAATGGTGTACTATAGTAAAGGTACAGGTTGATGTCTTAAAAACAGAATATAAAAGAAGCAAACCCATTATCAACTTGTTTTGATGATGAATCGTATTGGCACCCTATCAACAAACCAATAACTAAACACCACATCGAAGCACAACCGAATCTTAAAACAACCACATTTTTCGACAACCCATTCAGTTGTTACTTACACACGCTTGAAAATGAATCAAACCTATTGACCGCCAAGAGTTTCGTAACTCCTAAAAATTCAGGGGTTAACACTTTATGGACTCCTCTCAGGTAAATTAAAAACAAACCAGTCCACAAAATGGGGGATTGGATAGAAGTTGGTAGTTTTTTCGGGGAAAATACCCTCCGTTACCGAGAAAATGCAACGCCCAAACAGAAGAACTGGAGAAGCTTATGTCTGACCAAACAAACAACCACAGCGCTTTGCGAAAAAATCCTGTTGCTATCATTGGATTATCAGGGCTTTTTCCACAAGCAGAGAATTTACAAGAATATTGGGACAATATTGTCAAAGAAGTCGACAGCATTACAGAGGTTCCCTCCTCACGCTGGGAAATCGACGATTATTATGATCCCGATCCAACCGTCCCCGACAAAACCTATTGCAAAAAAGGTGGCTTCATGCCCGACATCGAGTTTAACCCAATGGAGTTTGGGCTGCCCCCCAACATCCTTGAAGTAACTGATGTTTCGCAGTTGTTGTCCCTCGTTGCTGCCAAACAGGCAATGGGCGATGCGGGATATGGCGATGGTGTCGAATTTGACCGATCACGCACAGGCGTAGTGCTTGGCGTGGGTGGTGGACAGAAATTGATCACCCCGCTCACTTCACGATTACAATACCCTGTTTGGGATCGTGTTCTCGAAAGCAGTGGCGTTGCAGATGAAGATCGTGCCGCAATTATTGAGAAAATGAAAAAAGCATACATCCATTGGGAAGAAAACTCCTTCCCCGGCATGTTGGGTAATGTTATCTCTGGTCGAGTCGCTAATCGGCTTGATTTAGGGGGCATGAACTGTGTTGTCGATGCCGCATGTGCCGCCTCTTTAGCTGCCATCAAGATGGCTGTTACTGAACTCACTGATCATCGCGCTGACATGATGATTACCGGCGGTGTCGATACGGACAACTCTATCTTCATGTACATGAGCTTTAGTAAAACGCCAGCCTTCTCTAAAAATAATGATATACGGCCGTTTGACGAAGGCTCCGACGGCATGATGATCGGCGAAGGGATCGGCATGCTCGTCCTCAAACGCCTCGAAGACGCACAACGTGATGGCGACCGCATCTACGCCGTCATCAAAGGCATCGGCACCTCCAGTGATGGCAAATACAAAAGCATCTATGCACCCAGAGCATCTGGTCAGGCTCTGGCCGTAGACCGTGCCTACAAAGATGCAGGCTTCTCCGCCACCACCGTCGGGCTCGTCGAAGCACATGGCACAGGCACACCTGCAGGCGATCCTACCGAATTCGCAGGGCTCACCGAAGTCTTTGGGCATAATAACCCGAACAAACAACACATTGCACTTGGTAGTGTAAAATCCCAGATTGGGCACACCAAAGCAGCTGCGGGTGCAGCTAGTTTAATCAAAACTGCATTGGCACTTTACCATCGCATTTTGCCGCCAACTCTCAACGTTGCACAGCCCAATCCTAAAATGAACATTGAAGAATCGCCTTTCTACTTAAATACGCACACCCGCCCTTGGTTACCAACGCAAGAAGGACATCCACGACGTGCTGGGGTCAGTGCCTTTGGGTTTGGTGGCACCAACTTCCACTTCGCTCTTGAAGAGCACAACGGCGAACCCACAGCTAGTTATCGCTTGCACAAAACACCCGAAGATCTATTCATCAAGGCATCCCATCCCTCACAACTCATTGAAAAATGCGAAAAATTCTTAGTTGAACTGCAAGGCGAAAATGGCGAAACGTTTTATCGCGATATGATTCGTTATTCGCAAACACCAAATATCCCGACCGAATCCGCACGGCTTGGCTTCGTCAGTGATTCTTTGGAGCAGACGATTGAATATTTACAAACGGCCGTAAAACTACTCAAATCCAATCCAGCCACCAACTGGGAACATCCGAAAGGCATCTACTACCGTGCCAAAGGCATTGCGGCCAAAGGCAAAGTCGTCGCTCTCTTTCCCGGGCAAGGCTCGCAATACTTAGAAATGGGGAAAGAACTCTCCCTCAACTTCCCACCCATTCGCAAAACCTACGGTGAAATAGACGCTCTTTTTGTCAGAGATGGGCAAGCACCACTCTCCACCGTCTTGTTCCCCATCCCTGTTTTCTCTGAAGAAGAAAAACAAGCACAAGAAGACACTTTGCGCCGCACTGAATTTGTGCAACCAGCAATTGGGGCCTTTAGCGTAGGGATCTACAAATTACTGCAACAAGCAGGCTTTAGCCCCGACTTTGCCGCAGGGCACAGCTTTGGCGAGCTAACCGCATTGTGGGCAGGTGGCGTCATTGATGATGCCTCCTTCTACCATTTAGCCAAAGCACGCGGACAAGCAATGGCCGCTCCCGGCGGTCCATCCATCGACACAGGCACGATGGTCGCCGTCAAAGGAAATATCGAACAACTACAACAAGACATTCAAGGCTTGCAAGGTGTGACCATCGCCAACTACAACTCGAATGAGCAAGTCGTTTTGGCTGGCTCTAAACCAGCGATGCAGCAAGCACAAGAGTTTTTGGTAACAAAAGGGTATGTTGTTACGCCACTATCCGTTTCCGCTGCTTTCCATACCGACTTTGTCGGGCATGCACAGAAACCTTTCGCGCAAGCAATTGATAAAGTGCAGTTCAACGCGCCCCGCATCTCAGTTTATAGCAACAGCAGTGGACAACCTTACAGTAATCAACCTGCGGAAATTAAAACAACATTGCAAGATCATATTCTTAACCCCGTTTTGTTCCGTCAAGAAATTGAAAATATTTATGCCGCTGGCGGCTCTGTGTTTGTGGAAATTGGTCCCAAACGGGTGCTGACGAACCTTGTCAAAAACATTTTAGGTGATCGTCCGCACATCGCCGTGGCCGTCAACGCCAGCAGCCGCAAGGGTAGTGACCGTCAACTGCGTGAAGCATATGTGCAATTGTGTGTCGCCGGTTTACCACTGCGTGCCATCGACCCTTATCGTCGGGAATACAATTTCCCCACAGCGTTCAAGAAAAGCCCAATCAATGTTTTCTTGTCGGGTAATAATTATGTTAGCCCCAAAACGCAAGAAGCGTATGCAGAAGCGCTGCAAGATGAACATATAATTTCCAACAGTCAACAGTCAACAGTTAACGGGCAACAAGCAACGGTTGCTAAACCAGTGGCTGTAGCACAACCTGCTAAGCCAGTCGTCGCAACAACGCCAGCACCAAAACCAGTGGTAGCA
>JBNKHS010000239.1:0-6916 GCA_050290485.1 Promineifilaceae bacterium (SeqCode)
CATTTTTGAGCATCTTTATGCATAAGAATTCGTTTGTAGTGTATCCTACGTTGTCCTAATTGCTATTTTTGTTTGCATTCTTACCGATAATAAATCGAAACTATCCTCCAATCACTCAAAATTGTCCAAATTTTAGCAAATGAGGCAGATTCTTTGCTAGCGAAGGTTCTATTATTAGCCTATTTGCAAAACGGCCGTTTCCCTATTTACGATTAACAATCGTAGATTGACAATTCCTCCCCCACTTCACCATTCACAATTCATTGTTCATTATTCAAACGGCCGTTTTCACTCCACCTCCTGAAAACGGCCGTATAAAATCTTAAATTATATGAACCTTTCTAATCCTAATTATGGTGAACAGCCTGAGCTATAATAAACTTCAACAGAGGATATTGTATCGTTCATTGTTGTTGAATCGGGCCAGAAGCTATTCCTAAAGTTCCAATTATTTGACTCTATGCAAAGATTTTGTCCTTGTCTGTTTATGTGTTCATAAACTCGTATAGATGATCCTGATGGCACATGGATAGAAGAGGTCAAATCGTTAAAGCCTAAATCCGTCAGATTGAAAAACCCAGGTGATAAAAATTGTTCATATTCACCTCCACAAGAGATGTGCTTAAATAGCAATATCCCATCATACGGCACTGAATTACAATCGTAAGGTACAGGGGTTGGTATAACACAATTTTCATCTTCGAAAACTTCAATTGAAGAAATTGTGTCATTAATTGTACTTCCATCTGGCCAAGTATCATCCCTTAAATCAGAATCTAATTGTTCAAAGCAACGACTTTGACCTTCTCCATTGTAATGTTCATATATTTTTACGGACATTCCTGATGGTACATTAATTGATGAAGCTTTATCATTAAACTGAGAACTTTGGAGGTTGAAAAAACCAGGCCACAAAAATTGCTCATATTCGCCCCTACAAGAGATGTGCTCAAATAAGATAACTTCATTAAACGGTAAAGAGTTACAGCTAAAAGGAGTTGGCGTTATAGTCGGCGTTGAAGTTACCGTTGGTGTTGGCGTATCCATGGGTGTCGGGGTGTTTGTTGGCGTATTTATTAAGGTTGGAGTGGGTGTGGCGGTAGGAGTAGGAGGGCTTACTGAATTGTAGTTATTCAGTGTCATAGGAAGATAAATATTGTGTAAGCCTCTAACGAATGCACGTACATCAACTTCTTCTCCACCAATTGGTAATTCTTTACCATATAATTCCATCGACCACAGTCCTGATTCTGGAAATAGGATATTATAAATCTCATAGGTTTGCTCTTTTGAATGGTAAACATCAAAAGTAGTCGTATTTGGATTTATCACTCTTCCACTAGGACTAATTAAGGTCAAATTAACCTCGCTTCCTGGCCAGCCGATAAAGAATGTTGCCGAAGTCTGCCCTCTGGGTACGTTGGCAAGAAGTTTCTCCGTACTACCTTGAGACATCATCAGATTTTTATTCACTATCATTTGACCACCAACGACCTCGGATAAGATTAATTGATATAAACTTCGTAAATCATTTGAAACAGATAAGGCCATACAGTTATTAAAACACGTTCCCCCTGATTCTGAAGCAATTTTTTCCAAGAGTGTTTGGTTAGAGTTTTTTAGACCTACTGTATATACTTTCCATCCATGATCTTTAAATTGAAGGTGGCTCTGGAAATCATAAGATGTATATGTTTGATCCCCATCAGTTAACAATATAGCTGCTTTTGGGATTGCAGAATTGGGATCGGATAAAAGTTCGTTAAACCCTCCATTAAGACCTGCGTTGATGTTTGTATTTCCAGAGCTGTCAACTTGATCTACTGCTTCTCGTAGTAATTCCTTGTCAGCTGGTGATTGAATTTCACGAAGAGGAGCTAAAATGTAAGCCCTCGTGTCAAAAGATACAACGGCTATTTTGTCACCGACTTGGACGGCATCAATAAATGCTTTAGCTGCGTCTTTTCGTATATCATAAGGATCGTTTGTTCGCATGCTTCCTGTTGAATCAATGATAAGCACCATGGAGACGTTATTTCTACTAACAGAATCGTTTGTTGATGTAACAGGTCGATTCGCGTGAACATTGAAGCAATTCTGGGGCGAGGGATAACATTCTGGATAATTTATGCCATCTAATTGAAAGTTTCCATTAGTGGAAGTAAAAGGTATTGCTGCCCGATTAGATCCTAAACATTCTTGACCATTGCCTGAAATTGGGACTGAAAATATTCCCATGTGTGCATGCGGTGGATCGTAATCGCTTAAAGGTCCTAAAATTGTACCTTGACGAAAATGCATACCTTTAATAACTGTATCATTAAAAGAAAAATGCCCTAAAGACATACATAATTTATTTGAACCATCATTATCAATTTCAAAAAAGTGATAATCCGTTTGGTTAGAAGCTGTATGGATATAAGTAACATCTGTGGGGGCTATTACAAATCCATCTTTTTGTTTACAGGACGGAGAATCTACGCAGAAATCTAAACCAAATTGATCGTATGATTTATGGATTGAGCCATTATTGTATCCTCCACCAGATGCTATGAAACCAGGGCCATTTGGAAACGGTATTTTTAATTGGGGGAAATTAAAATTTCTCAAATTTATGCCAAGAGCATCATAATCAGGAAGTGGGTGTGCTTTGGGAGTTCCTTCCAGAATAATGTTTGCCAACATATTAAATCCGATTGATAGATAGATTGGAGTATCTTTTGCCTGAACAAAATGGAATTTATAGAAAAATCCATCATTATAAAAACTATTTTCTACAAACCTATTGTGGTTTATGTCTAAACCTGTAACTTGTTTTCCATCTCCAGATTTGACAATGATCTTTTGCACCATGTCTATTTGATTCAACAATTGTATTTGACTATGATATGTTTCCCATTCACTAGGACTCATTGGTTTAACGAAGACAGATAAGAAAGCTCCTTGGACTGGGTCTCCTAATTCATTGACGACTATATCAGGACTGCTGATCCGTAAGCCAAAATCACGATAGGGACTTTTTTGAAGTGTCCAATTTGATGGATAAGAAGCCGTAAATGCCCAATATGAGTCTGTATATGTTTCCCATTCATCAAAGTCTAATTGTCCTAGTTCTCTAGCAGAACTAGGATTTTGCGAAGCAAAAAAGAAGTTTAAGATAAACATTAGGAAAATAATCAATGTAATTGCAAACAATGACAAAAGTTGTGAAAAATTAAAAATGTGCTTCGAATTAGAATGGATTCTTTCACTCATAATGCGTCCCTCCAAATCTCAAGATATATACATATACACTTGTAAAATGCTATTTATATCTTCCGAACTTTATTTGATTATGTTATTCATTTAATGAATCGACGTTTATTTCTTCAAGAATGAATAAAATGTGGAAACTATTATTGAAGCATTTGTAAAGCAATGGAATACAAAGCAAGAAAATGAACTGACATGATGTATGCAACATTTGAGCTTGAACTATCAAACTTTATCATGGTTTGATTTTCGGTGTCAATGTTGAAAACGGTCGACGTTCCTTTTTAAGGTATCATTGATATAAACTGAAATTTGGAGAAATGGATGCCACTCCTTTCTCGTGATTTGAAAACGGCCGTTTTAAAACGGCTCAACGTGCCCGAGGCCAACCCTTCAATCCCCTATCTTGATCAGCTCATTGGTGCCTATGTGCAGACTGTGCCGTGGGAGACGGCCTTTCGTATTGTGCGACGGGATCAGGTGGCAGATACGGCCGTTTGTCCGCGCTGGCCTGCGATTTTTTGGCAAGATAACATCGAACGGGGTGGCGGGGGCACCTGCTTTGAAAGCAATTACGCCTTTTTCGCTTTGTTGCAATCGCTTGGCTATGAAGGGTATCTGACGATCAACAATATGGGCGAGTCGATTGGCTGTCATACGGCGATTGTGGTTATATTGCAAGGGCAAAAGTGGTTGGTAGATGCCGGGTTACCTCTTTTTGCGCCGATTCCCATTAGCCCAAACGGGGTGATGATTCGTACCACCCCATTTATGTGTTTTGCCGTGCGTCCCGATGGGGCAAATATTTATCAAGTCGAGCGTTGGCCGCATCCGCAGTACAATGCGTTTACCTTAATTGATAATCCTGTGGATGAGGAAGCGTACTGCCAAGCCACAGTCGCTGATTATGGTGCAGGCGGTTTGTTTTTAGATCGGGTGATTATCAATAAAATTATTAAGGGAGTGCCTTACCGTTTTAATATGTGGGAGCGTCCATGGGCGATCAATCAATTTGGATGGGGAATGCGTACAGATATTGCCCTAGGGGATGATGCAGAAACGGCCGTTGCCCAACATTTTGGTTTAAATAAAGATGTAGTGCTGAAAGCATTTAAGTTGAGCAAACAGCCCAATGTGGCAACTTTATAAAGTTGCTGCCTCATTATCCATACCTAGACTTGTAAAATGCTGGCGCGCCCGTTGCACGGCATGTTCTGCTTCTTCCACCTGGTTATTGTCGCGCCACAATTCACCCAACATACGCCATGCATAAGCCTCGATAAAGCGGTCTTCGTTCTCTTGGGCAAGCTGTTGGCATGTCTGAAAAGCTGCAATGGCCTGTTCGGTTGTGCTTTTTTGTTTTCTTACAAGCCCTAATGTGTACCAAGCATATGGATGTGTATGCGACTCATCGATTTGTAAAACTTGTTCTGCATAAGAAACGGCCGTATCCAAATCACCTAATTCAAAAGAGGCTTCGGCCAGGTTGGCTGCGGTGACGGCCGTCCAGTAAGGGAGTTTTGCTGCTTCAAAAAAGGTTAAAGCAGGAGTTGCTATCTCGATTGATTTTTCAAAATCGCCCGTTTGAATGTACGCTTGCGCCAAATTGCAGCGCAATTTTTCCAGGCTGAGCCGATCCCCATTTTTTTCATAATATGTCATGGCCGCTTCGGCATATTGCTGTGCTTCGGCGAGGTTGCCCAGACGCCCTTCAAGCCGCGAAAGCCCTGTATTGATTTGAGCAATCCCCGCTTCGTAATGGATACTTTTGGCAATAATCAAAGCACGTTGAAAACTGAGACTTGCCTCGCGATAATTGCCTTGTACATCTTCCACGGTGGCCTTTAGATGTTCCGCTTCATATTGGGCTAGCTGTGCTTCTTCCCATGCATCAGCTACTTGGCGTTGTTGGATGTGCGCGATGCCTCGTTGGTAGCGGTAGCGAGCCAATTGGCGCAGGAGACGGATGATGACAGCAACTCCTTCTTCGCTGCGTTCAACGGCCGTTTCTGGATAGCCCAATGCGTTGAGAAAATTACTTTGCAGCAAGATAGCATTCGCGGCCAACTCGCTATCCGTTACCCATTCAATCGTTTCAAGATCAGCCAATCCTTTTTCAGCGTCGCCCACCAACTCATACAATTGCGCACGTAACAAGGCGGCCGCTTCTTGCTCCGCCTTGGGTAAACGGCGCAATGGAATTTGCGTAAAAAGAGCGAGTGCTGTCGCTGCTTGTCCACGTGCTATCTCTTCTTCTCGATGGGGGAACCAGACTTGAATTGCTTTTTCATGTTCACCCGCTTGCATGTAATGATAGGCAGCAGGCGTGTATTCGCCGCGTGTGGCACGTACATTTGCCGCCCACAAATGGCATTTCTCGCGCAAATCAGCCGAAAGCCAACGTCTATCGCTGTAAATAAAGTCGCGTAATGAAGGCAAAAGCATAATCCCGCCCCCGTCATCTCGTTGCACAATGTGCCGCTTACGTAAACTGTTGAGTTGTAACTGCTGTGCTGACCATGCATCCTCTGGCACCGGGCTGCGAAAAACGGCAAGGTATTGTAATAATGCCCGTTCTTCTTTGCTTAATCTTTCCCATAGATAGGTGAATAAGGCTTGAAAAGCGGGTGCTTCTGATAGTTCAGCGGTGATATCGGCCAATGGTTTGCCGTGGTCGTATAGCGTAATGCATAAATTGAGCAGGCGCGGATTGCCCCCCGTGTAGGTGTACAGATGTTCTGCTTCGTTGGCCGTAAAGGGAATATCGGATTCATCGAGGAGGGTGATGGTTTGGGCGAGATCAAGTCCTGCTAGGGGAATATGGACATCTGCTTTGAGCGCGTGCTGTTGTCCAATGAGCAAAATGGGACACAGGCCGCGCAGCCCAGAAAGGAATTCGCGGATTTGCCGTTGGGTATCAGCGTCTTTGTCTGGATTGTCGTTATAGAGATTATCGACTTCATCGAAGCAGAGCAACGGCCGTTTTTCTTGCAATCGTTCCAAATCACCACGTAGTAAAGCAAGTGCTAGATTTGGATCTTCCATACTACCTTGGTCAGCAACCAACTGTAACCATAAACTAGATGCGTTTTGTTGATGTAAAAAGTAGCCTAAGGGAAAAAGTAAACTATTCAGTTGATCGTTGAGTGTTGGGCGTAGGGTGAACCAAAAAAAATGGTCATCTTTTTCATTGGCCACTGCTGTTGCCAATGATGTTTTCCCTGTGCCGCTCATGCCACTAATGGCGACGGTTTGATTACTGTTGAGTGCTGTGATGCACTGTTGCATGACTTGTTGTCTTCCAATAAGCGCACGTGTGGATGTAAACGGCCGTTCGAGGCGAAAGGTAGGGCGCAGGCGCTTGAGCAGCGCATTCCCCAATGCTTGCCGAGCAGCCTTCATGTGGTTGAAGTAGGGACCACGACTGACGCCTAAATAATCGCGAATATCTTGCTCTTCTGAGGCAGAAGGGTAGCTGTTTTTGAAGTAGAGGCGGAAGTAGCGCAGTTCTAATAAAAGGTAATGGTAATGGCTGCCTTTGTTACCAATTTCACGTCGTTCTTCGTTTACGGCCGTTACCAATGATTCTTTATCGTGGGGTAAAGTGTCTACCCAAAGGGATGCGACGGCGGCTTGCAGTTCTTTTTGTAAGGTGCGGCCTCGG
>JBNKHS010000240.1:0-6908 GCA_050290485.1 Promineifilaceae bacterium (SeqCode)
AGGGACGTTTGGCATTGGTACATCGTCTCTTCTGTGACGTTGGACCGGGGTTACCGCACGCTGTTGTCGTCGAGCAATTTTAATATATGACACAATAAAGAAATTCAACTTTGCAAAGGAAGACACGCCTTGCTACATTGTTTCATAAGTAATTGCACTTTCTTTGTCATTCCCGCGTAGGCGGGAATCCAGATTTTGATGAGTGGATTCCCGTATTCACGGGAATGACAGTTAGGCTGTAAAGTTTGAATCATTTATGAAACAGTGTACTTAACAAATACGGCCGTTTCTTCCTATTCTTTCTCGCCAATCATTATGTTGCTCAAAACTCGCAAAAGCCCACTTCACTAAATGACCTTATCCAGCTAAACTATCCATACCATGTTATTAGTCAACTTGCGTGAGCAGATTTCCTCTGATTTCAACTTAAGTGAGCTTGAAGATCTTTGTTTTGAATTGAATATTACATATGAAGATTTGTCTGGAGATAATACATTAAAAGTAAAATCTCGCGAACTTGTCAAATATTGTAATCGCCGAAAAATTCTGCAACAACTCATTGATCACTGCAAAGAGCTGAGACCAAATTCAAATTGGGATATATGGGAGCAAGAAGATCTTCAAGCATTCGCAGATGCACCTCCCGAAAAAACTTTTTCACTACCTATTCGAAAGCAGATGGCAGAGTTAAAAAAGACGGTAGATGCATTGACCCAAGACCAGTATGAAATAATTAAATGGTTACGAGGAAAAAGACATGTTGCGATTGCTGGCTGTGCAGGTTCGGGCAAAACACTCGTTGCGGCAGAAAAGGCCACAAGATTGGATGCTGCTGGTCTAAGAACACTTATTTTATGCCACAATCCAAGACTTGCGAAACACCTAGAAAATTTAACTGCGACAACGGGCGTGGTCGTCCATGATTTCTTATCATGGATCTATCTCATTGTTGAAGATACACCCAAACAGGATTTATCTTGGCAAACTTATACCAATTTTCAAGAACCAATACCCCATGAACTTAAGCAAGCTAAGGAAAATCTTGAAAGTTCTAAGTTAAAATATGAAGCTATTATTATTGATGAGGCTCAAGACTTTAGAGCAGAATGGTGGGAGATTATTGAAGCAGCACTTGTCCACAATGGAATAATGTATGCGTTCCATGATGATAATCAAGCATTACTGCCTAATCGCTTTGTGCCTATTTTTGATGAATCTCCCTATTCATTATCTAAAAACTGTCGCAATGCTGGAAACATTTTTAAAGTATTGCGAGGGTTTCATCAGCAGGCACCCGAAGTTTCTTTATTTCTTGCGGATAAAGGGATTGTAAAACATACGACTTTTGAAGATCAAAAAGAGGAAGCCTCCATTCGTTTGGCTATTCAAGCTGCGCTCGATCATTTCGCGCCCCATGACATTATCGTCTTAACTACTGAACATCCACCACTCAAGCAAAGTATCCTAAATAACATCGAGATACACGAAAAAGTAAATTGGCAATGGCAAGAAGAGACGCTGCAAATAGCAACAATTATTGCTAGTTTCAAACGAAGCCAAACATTAATGAATGAGGTTAAAGAACTACGTCAAAGTTTAAGTGCTTCCTCTTATCCTTCCAAATTAGATATTCAGATGGTAAACAGCTTTTTCCGCCCACATGCGACAGTAGATAGTCATGACATTCGCAGGTTAAAAAGGATCAAGTGGCATTTAAATACGAACAATGAACTCGAACTTCTTAGGCCAAAAAATATAAGAGTTGAATTGCTTGCAGCTTTCTTTAGCTCCTCAAATTGGGTAGATAATTTACCTGAGATAAAAAGCGTTCGCCTTATGCAGTTGAATGAACATCTTCAACCAGCAATGGATACAAGTGTCATTAACTTTTGTGATGTGGCCACATTTAAAGGATTAGAATCCCCTGCTGTTATCTTATTTGTTCGCTCAGCACGTGATAACTTAACAACAAACCTGTATGTCGGTATGTCTAGAGCTTCTTTCTACTTACACTTAATCACTGACAAACAAGTCGCTGCACAAATTGCAAACAATGCCTGGTTCAAAAGATTATTGGCTACTCAGCAAGCGATTGATACAACCTCATTAGATTAACAACAATAAGTAACTTTGGTGTCTTGTTGCTAACACCCGGCAATTGAGTATCTCGTACAAAAGCACATGGGAAACGGCCGTTCTCGATTTCTCCACTGTCATTAGATTTTCATTTGCGCGTAAATTTTGTTAACTCTTGTCCGATTTTCTTAAATAGCGAAGGTTATTTGTTCAAACGCCTGCTTCACAGCTCGGTTGACAGGGACAGCTTGCCAAAACAAGGATTGCTGTTCAATTGGAAGGCTTGCCGCTTGTGTGTTCAGTCGTTGGTAAATCTGTTCCAATAACGGCCGTTCCCGTTCATCCCCAACCGCTTGCAAAACTTGCACACAAGCCCATTGTAACCGCCATGGCTCCTCCGATTTGTGTAAAACCGTTTTTTGTAAATAAGCCAAAACTATTTCAACTTGCTCCATAGCCAAATCAAGTTGACCTCGGGCGAGGTAAACTTCAACTAGTAAGCCCCGACTGTTCATCTCGCGCCCAGGGCGTTTAATCTCTTGTTGGGTTGCAATTACAGCCATTAAACAAGTGGTCGCTTGTTCGTAATCCCCGAAACAGGTATACGCTCGTCCAGCCAAACCCTCGATCAAACTGGTATGTAAGGGATTGTTTTGCTGTCGTAAATAGCCGCGAGCCTGCTCACTGTAAGCGAGCGCTTGGGCATCATTCCCCATTTGATGGTGTAATAATCCTAAATAAAAATAGCTGTCAACAATACCGATTAAATAATTCAAACGTAGATAAACTGGCAATGCAGCTTCATATTGTTGCTGTGCTGCTGCGAAATGGCCAATACGCTGTTGGATGCGCCCCATGGTGGTTTGTGCCTCAGCCAGATGGATTGCACTGCCCATATCCTGCGCAATCGCAACCGCTTCCTGACAATGTGCCATCGCAGTCGCATAATCGCCACGAAACATAGAACTCAATGCTAAATTATTTAAAGTGTGCTGTTGAATAGCACGTGATCCAATTTGTCGATACACATCAAGCATTTGCAACAAGTAAGGGCGCGCATCTTCATACTCTGCCGCAGCCACATTACCCAGGACATATAAAACCTGACCCGCACTCCACAAATCATCTGCTCGATAAAAAGCAGCCAGGGATTCTTGTAATAAGTCCCGCGCGGGCTGGCGTTGGCCAGTTATAAACAGCCATTTGCTTTTGAGTAATTGCACTTGCATTTGATGTTGCGGTGCATTCGCTAGTTGGCTTGCAGCTATAATGTGCTCTTCCATTTTACGGCCGTTTCCTTCTTGGAAATACAGTTGGCAAAGCAATAGATGAGCCGAAGTTTTTACCAACGGATCAGATTGCGCCTGTAAGAGCGTCAAGGCCAGATTGTGGACTTCATGAAAGTGCCTCCATTCGAGCAGCAGACGACCCCGATAGCTGTCGAGAAGCATTTTAACGGTGAGGGCTTGTGCAGAAATTTGTGTGGCCGCTTCCGCCAACAGAGTTGCCCCGTCACCATAAAGTCCTGAAAGCAAATAGACGTCGGTCAGGGCAGGTGCCGTATCTGCTAAAAGCGTATTTTCTCCATGAGCGGCAGCCCACAACCATCCCTGACGAATATTTTCAATTTCATTTTGCACACGTTTTAACGCCATCCGTGAATGCTGCCCTTTTAACGCACGCCCTTGTTCTTGCAAAAGGGTGAGATAGTAACAGGCATGGGCTCGGGCTACGGCCGTTTCTTCAGCTATTTCTGCCAACTTTTCGGCGGCAAACTGGCGTAGGAGTTCATGCATACGATAACGGCCGTTATCCCCACGTTGGATCAAGGAGCGATCGACCAAATTAGCCAAATGCAATATAGAGGCTTGTGCCACCGTACGTGCCGCTGCCAGAGCAAATTCACCACGGAAAATAGATAGACGGGCAAACAACTGTTGTTCCTCCGCTGACAATAACTGCCATGAACCCGCAAACACAGCACGCATACTTTGATGACGCGGCGGCAAATCCTGCCAGGGAGAAACCAAAAAATCGAGATTGTGTTGAATTTCTTGGGTAACCGTTTCTAAATCATAGGCACGCAGCCAGGCAGCTGCCATTTCCAAGGCTAAGGGCATCCCTTGTACCAAATGGGCAATCTGGTGCACCAATGCTTCCTCAGAGGAATCAAATTGATACCCTCTATACCGTTGCGCTCGTTGTTGGAACAAGGTCTTGGCATCTTCGGCTTCACTTAAACCCCGTAAATCAAAGCGCCATTCCCCTTCAATATTTAAGGCATGACGAGAGGTGATCAAACAAGTCAACTGTGATGCCGCTTTTAGTAAATCAGCAACCAAATGACCGTTTTCCAGCACATGTTCAAAGTTATCTAGTAGCAGAAATATTTGCCGCCCATGTAAATATTCCTTCAACTGGGCAAATGGAGAATGTGTCCCCTCAAACTCTAAGCCGAGTTGTTTGGCTAGGAATGGCACGAATTGCGTAGCATCCGTTAATTGTGCCAAAGGGACCAAGTAAAGTCCATCGGGAAAGTCTGTAGCCGACAATTGCAACGCAGCCTGCAACGCCAATCTTGTTTTGCCCATCCCCCCCACCCCCGTAATCGTCAGCAAACGACAGTCGGGAGCCATAATCTGGGCGATAATTTGAGACAGTTCCTGGGTACGGCCAACAAAACTGCTCACTTCGGCCGGAAAACCATGCCAGCGATTAGGTTGGGGTAGATCATCATTCCCTTGTTGCAACTGCTGGTACAACTGAACTGTTTCACTTTCGGGTGTGATGCCTAACTCATCTGCCAACAAGGCGGCATATGCTTCATACTGAGCCAAAGCCCGTGCCCGTTGACCTGACCGCGCCAACGCACGCAGCAGTTGGCGCTGAGTGCGTTCATGCCACGGTTCCAAGGCCAACAACGCTTGTGCCGTATCAATGAGTTGTGCATCTTCTCTGCTTTGCTCGTAATGATCAATGAGATGGGTAAATGCCCAAATCGCCTGCTGCCGTAAATTGTCTCGGTTGAGCAGCAACCACTCGTCGAAAACATTGTTGTCATTTAAGGAAAACCCCTGCAAAAAGTCTCCCTGATACAAAGCGATCGCACTTTGTAACTGTGCCAAACATTCTGGACAACTTTGTAAATCGGTATGGTTATGTTTTTCTACCATCCGTAAGGTTTGGCTAAATTGGACAACATCACACTGCACCAAGGCATGGTTGAGTGTCATCTCTTTGTAATCGGTTTGCAAAAGAGGAATATCACCCGTTGCTTTGCGCAAACGGGACAATGTTTTGCGTAGATTTTGGCGTGCTTGGCGTTCAGAATGCTCTGGCCAAAGCATAGCGGCCAGTTCATCACGACGAAACGGCCGTTGTTCTTGCACGGCTAAATAAACCAACAACGCCCGCGCCCGATCTGTAGCGAAGTGGGTTTGGGCTTGTGAGTCTATCGTAATGGCCAATGGCCCTAAACAGTGGAGTTGAATCATATAGAATGTTGTCTTTATCGGTAAATTTTCATTTTAATTGCCCATTACACTTTTGTCACACTTTTTCCTTACACTCCGCATTATATCTACTGTTGTAATAGGACTATCGTCTTAGACGTTATACGTACTACCTTCATTTGTTGCTATATGAATGGTTAGGTAGTTGAGAAATGGGTTTGCAAAAACCTTCGAGGCTTTTTATGACAATTGCGCTTTTATACAGACAAGCCTCGAAGGTTTCAATTTCATAAAACGACAGTATCTGCAAAGACAGGAATCCATTCAATCCCCTTATGAATTCCTGCTGCTGTAGGATTGTCTAATCAAGGATTCACAACAAGCCGGTCTGTGTAAATGTTCTGATTGCGGTTACCAATATTATTGGTTGCCCCACCGCCAGGTGTAAGATCACATTGGCCTGCAGGAACATCTCGATTGTCAGTCCAGACCATGTGCACAATATGGTTAGCACCATCAAAGCGAGCATCCAACTCAATATAATCGCCATGGAAAGCCACGCTGCCGCCACCAAACATTTGACAATTCGGATTATGAGAACCGTCACTAACTCGCACATTGTGGCTAAATGTGGGATAGCTATTCCCATTACAGTTTGTGCAGGCGTAATAAACATCAAGTGCTTCATTGCTTGGGGTTACACTGTTGCGGAAATCGTACCAGGCAACATGCAAGGCGCCATTGGACACTTCTATAGTGGGCCATATCTGGTGCCGACTGCCAGGATCTTCATTTACCTGCACAGGTGCGCTCCAGGTAAAACCGCCATCGATAGAGCGTTGTGTATAGATGTCATAATCAGCACCTACGAAGTTTTGGTAAGCGACATACACATTGTTGGGGTTTGTATCATCCACTGCGGCAAAAGCGAAGGTGGGCGTACGGAATCCAACACCGGGAGCCTGTGGGGAAGAAACACCACCGAGAGATATAGGATTGGTCCAATGTTTGCCACAATCGGTTGATTTGACCACCTGGATTACAGCTGGATCGGCATTTGTGGCGAAAGTACGATAGGCAACATAAATTGTGCCGTCAGAGGCGATGGCAATATCTGACCCCTGTGTGGCCACTGTACCAGCCTGACCGCCCGTTGAAATAGGTCTGGGTTGAGAAAAACTCGCACCGCCATCTTGTGAGCGGCTAAATACGATAGGGAAAGAACCGGCGACACCGTGGAAGCTGGTAAAAGTGACATAGACATTGCCAGCGCAAGGACTTGTTGCTGCGGTATTACCATCGACCTCCATCCACTCTTTGTCGACAAATGTGCCAGCAAAGCCAAAGGGTTGATTAGGCACAGCAAAGCCTACTGCCCCA
>JBNKHS010000241.1:0-6759 GCA_050290485.1 Promineifilaceae bacterium (SeqCode)
TTGAGAAAATTAGCGAGCGCAATGTTGCGAAAGCCTGTCATGCGTTCGGAATGTGCGACGGCAGGATCAAAGGAAACGGCCGTTTGCCCACACAATAAATGCATAAAATCCAACACCGACTGCCGCGCATTGCCAAAATGAGACAAAATAATATCCGTCACCACCAACGCCCCGGCATTGATAAATGGATTGCGCGGAATCCCGTTTTCATACTCAAGCTGCACAAGCGAGTTAAAGGGTGAACCCGATGGTTCACGACCAATGCGTGTCCACATGCCATTACCAACTTCACGCATCGCCAAGGTCAATGTAAATAGCTTGGAAATACTTTGGATAGAAAATTTCTCTGCGGCATCACCAACTTGATGAATCATACCATCCATCAACTGTACAGCCATTCCAAATTTATGAGGCGAAATATTCCCCAGCTCAGGAATATAATTGGCAACCTCTCCCTGCTCAATTAAAGGCATCACTTCTTCATAAATGTCTGTCAAAATCTGTGGGTAGTTCATCTCGGATAAGCTATGTCCTTACGCGTTTTACTATTTGTGAAAGCGACGATAAGCAAAGGCAACGAGCCAATCTGTCAAGCGTGGAAAGTGACGATTGAGCTGAACGAACAGCCAATCTGACCAGGTGATATAAATTTCGGAACGGCCGTTTTTGATCCCCTGCACCATTTTATGTGCTACACGATTCGCATTGACACGCCCCAAAGACGAAGGATTACTTCCCTGTTCGCCCAACAGTACATCGCCAAACTCTGTAATCGTTCGTCCTGGGTAAACAAGGGTAATGTCAATGTGATACGGCCGTAATTCCATGCGTAATGAACGGGACAAAAAGTTAACGGCCGTTTTGCTGGCACAATAGACACCACTCTTCGGTAACGGCCGTTCACCCACAATCGATGACACATTGACAATCCGTCCATACCCTTGTTGCTTCATCTGTGCAATCGCCGCTTGAGAAGCATATAACAGCCCAGACACATTGGTGTCCCAAATCGTTTGCACATCTTCTGCAGACATATCAGCAATATTACTTTTATGACCTAAACCCGCGTTATTGATAAGCACGTCAACATGCCCAAATTCCGCGATGGTTTGGGCGATCAATTGCTGACAAAATATTTCTTCTTGGATATTTCCGGGGATGATAAGGATACGGCCGTTAAACGGAGCAAACTGTTCAGCCAACTGTTGCAATCGTTCAGCACGACGCGCGGTGGCCACAACATGCGTCCCTGCCTGTCCCAAAGCCAATGCTGTTGCCCACCCAATGCCAGCCGAAGCCCCAGTGACAATCACGACACGTTCTTGTAAATTCATTCAGTTTCGCTACGCTAAGAGAAGATTCAATCACCAACAACAGGTGTATCTAGTTCCGCTTTTACAACCAGAATTAGCCCTTCGTAAATTTCGCGGCAGTCGGGACATTGTTTTAAGTGGGCTTTCACGATAGATGCGTGAGGTGTGGGTTCACCATTTAGCTCACCTTCTACAAAGGCAGGAAGATACCCTTGCAATTGGTGACAATCAATTTCATGTTCTTCTGTGGCAAAAATGCTTTCGATCCAGTGTGTAAATTTCTCTTCCGTCAAGACGACCTTCCAAAATCAGGTTTTTTTTGCATAGATATGATGCAAAAATGAACTACATTCTTACCACAAATTATCAAATAAGCCCAATATATCGCCAGCACTGAAGTGTTGCGCCAATAATTGGGCTTTGATCTTTTTGCGGGCATCATGCAATATTTTGTACAAGGTATTTGGCGATGTTTCTAAAATTTCGGCTGTTTCTTGAATTGACCGTCCTTCAAAATGGACGCAAATGACAGCAATTCGCTGTTTTTCATTCAATTCCACTTCTATAATCTGTGTCAACCGACCAACCAATTCTTCACGCTCGGCACGTACATCAGGGTCGTTGGTTGTACTTGATTTTAAGACATCTTGGAAAACGGCCGTTTCCTGTGCAGACATCTCATCCCAAGAAAAGTGCCGATAATGTCGCTTGCGCAATTCACCAGCCGCTTCGTTAATTACAAAACGATAGGCCCAAGTTGTAAATTTAGAATCGCCACGAAAGCGCTCTAAATTCTCGCGCACTCTAACCAGTGCACTCTGGGCGAAATCTTCCGCCATTTCATAGAGATCATCTGTTGAGAGGTGGGTTAGCTCAGAACGGCCGTCACGTAAATACACAAAAGCAGCTCGCAGCATAAACTCGCGCAACTCTGCAAGCGCTTCAATCTGTAAATCCCCCGGCTGTTGCAAAGCTTCCAGCCACTCTGCGTTCGTTCGCTGAGTCATGTGTATAGTATGCCACAATTCTCAAAAATGTGGATTAAGTTATCATAAATTTTCACGCCAATAACAAAAAACAAACTACTTCCACGCCGTAATATCATCCAACGCCGACTTCTCTGCGGCGGTTAACTTCACATTCACACCACTCATACTGTCGGTTAACTGATCCAAATCATTAGCACCAATAATTGCGCTAGTGATGATAGGATTCGCCAACATCCAAGCAATGGCTATTTGGGCAATGGTCACATCATACTTTTGGGCAATCGCTTCACATTGGTCTAAGGCAGCAAACCCCTGTTCATTCATGTAAAGCTTTTTAACGCCATCTGCGCGTTTTGATTCGGGCAACTCGCTATCCCGCCGATATTTCCCGGTTAGAAATCCAGCTGCCAACGGGCTGTAAGGAATCACCCCAATACCTTGATCGGCACAAAGCGGCATCAATTCGCGCTCAAACTCCGCTCGATACACCAAACTATATTTCGGTTGCAAACTCTCAAAACGGACCAAATTGCGAACGTCACTCACCCATAATGATTTAGTCAATAACCATGCAGGGAAATTAGAAACACCAATATAACGAACTTTCCCACTACGTACTAAATCATCTAGCGCGCGTAATGTTTCCTCTAAAGGTGTATCCGCATCAAACCAATGCATTTGGTAGAGGTCAATATAATCTGTTTGCAAGCGACGCAAACTGTTTTCTACTTCTGTCAAAATGTGGTGACGCGACAAACCTTGATCATTGGGGCCATCCCCCATCTGTCCGCGAACCTTGGTTGCTAAGATGATTTGGTCTCGGCGCAAGCTTCTGGTGCGTAACCATTCACCAATGATCGCTTCACTCACTCCCCCATCATTCCCGTCAGCCCACCTAGAATAAATGTCTGCCGTATCGAAGAAATTACACCCTCGCTCAACGGCCTTATCCATAATAATATTGGCCATTGTCTTATCTGCTGTCCAGCCAAACTGCATTGTACCCAAACAAATAGCAGAAACTTTTAAGCCCGTGCGACCTAAATAACGATATTCCATGAGATTCGCTCCTTTGAAAATTATGTAGGAAGGGAAATGAAGCGTGAACTATGTGATCCAATCGCGACTGTAAGAATCCCAATCACGATGACGATAAGTGCGGAGACAATCTTTACAAACCATTGCGGAATCTAGCTGCCCACTGCTTTTCCAGCGCCAACGAACAGTTCCTAAATGATAGCGACAGGTGGGTTGGTAACAAACTGGGCAAAGCTCTCCATCGGCCAGCCCTTGCCCTTGATACTGCTGTTTGGCTTCGGGATCATCATTACACATTTGACAATATTTTACAGCCATAACTTGATCACTTTCTTTTTGGTTTGTGGTTAATTTAATAAACGGCCGTTTCGAGTGCGATCGTGCGTTTCAGATTCAGGATATTCGTAAAAGCCTTCACCTGTTTTACGCCCCAACTTGCGGGCTGCAACCATCCGTTTTAACACCGGAGAAGGACGATACCGATCCTCACCCCACTCCGTAAAAAGACCTGTCAACACACCAAGCACAGTATCTAGGCCAATGTAATCTGCCCATTCCAATGGGCCATATGGATAGTTCGTACCCAGCTTCATGGCACTATCAATATCTGCAGGTGAAGCAACACCTTCTAACAACGCACTTGCTGCTTCATTGATCAAACAGCAAACCGTACGCATACGTACCAACCCAGGACCGTCTTGTACAACAACGGCCGTTTGTCCAATCGCCTCCACCAAGTCAATCGCCTTTTGCATCGTTTCATCACTGGTCAATAAACCGGGGGCCAACTCGACAACACCATCCCGTTTTAAGGGAGGGACAACTCCAAAACCAACCACACGCTCAGGATTAGGCAACCAAGACGCAGCTTGTGTTGTACTTGTAGCCAACGCAGAGGTAAACAAAATAGCATCAGGGGGTGTTGCGGCTGCCAATGAAACCAGCAACTCCTCTTTGGCATGTGCCGACTCATTGTGCAATTCAATCGCTATATCTGCACCTGCGGCATCAGGCATTGCCCAACCACTTTGAATAGCCGATTGAAAATCTTCTACCAAATAAATGACCGTGTCATGCCCATATTGCGTACAAATTTGACCAATTTCACCAACAAGTGGCATTTCACCCGCAATGACAATCTTCATACCATCTCCTACTAAACAGTTTGCTCCATCACCATGAGTATACCTACTTTTCTCAAGCTGACAGCTTTTATAAATTGTAATTCACAAAAACTATTGTGAAATAAAAATCGCAAAAATTGTGAATTGCTGAAGTAAAAACGTAGAAATCACCCTTCGTTATTTCAAAAAGCTTTTGCGTTTTCACTATGAAAACAAAGGCCTCAGAAAAGACATCATCACGTCAAAGTCACCTAAAGTGTCATCAAAAAAACTCATTGCTGATCCGCACATATTAAAGGACAATTCAACGCACGTTAAAAGGGAGATTTCCACATCATGCAAGCATGGTTCTTAAGTTTAGGCCCTATCCAACAGGCTTTTTTAGCAACTTGTTTTACTTGGGCAGTCACCGCATTGGGCGCGTCACTCGTATTCTTTTTCAAAACAATTAACCAAAAAGTATTAGATGGCATGTTAGGGGTTGCTGCAGGAGTGATGATTGCAGCAAGTTTTTGGTCATTGCTGGCCCCAGCCATCGATATGTCGGCTTCCACATTGAATGTGCCTGATTGGTTACCAGCAGCAACTGGATTTTTGATGGGGGGTGTTTTTCTCTTTGTTTTTGATAAGTTGTTGCCTCATCTGCATCTTGGTTTTGATGAGAGTGAAGCAGAAGGACCAAAAACAAGTTGGCATCGTAGTGTGTTGTTGGTGTTGGCCATTACGTTGCACAACTTTCCAGAAGGGTTGGCAGTGGGTGTAGCATTTGGGGCGGCCGCCGCCGGCATGTCGGAAGCAACCATCGGATCAGCTATTGCCTTGGCAATTGGTATTGGCTTACAAAACTTTCCCGAAGGCACGGCCGTTTCTGTGCCATTACGTCGCGAAGGATTCAAACGACGTAAAGCATTCTTTTATGGGCAAGCATCTGGCATGGTCGAGCCTGTGGCCGGGGTTATTGGTGCAGCGCTTATCTTCTTCATCCAACCAATCCTTCCTTATGCCCTTGCTTTTGCCGCTGGCGCGATGATATTTGTCGTAGTAGAGGAACTCATCCCCGAATCACAACGTGGAGAAAATACCGATCTTGCCACTTTGGGGACCATGCTTGGTTTTACATTTATGATGATTTTAGATGTTGCTCTGGGGTAAAAATTTGTTTGCGAAAGATAAAAAAACTCCGCCCCTTTTGTTAAGAGACGGAGATTGAAAAAACAATTCGGAATTAACCTTCGTTTTTCATTTTGGTAACTTCGTTACGTACATCTTGTGCAAAATTTTTCAAATCTTGCATCCCTTTACGAACGCGTGTACCAGCAGCTTTGTTACTTTTGTTGTAAAATTTGTCGAAATCATCTTCCATTGATTCAACCATAGATTTCAATTCTTCATAACGACTCATGTTAAATCTCCTATTAAATGGTTATTTTACGCGGCCTTTTTTATTTTTATTTTAAGTGACGCGACTAGCAATTATAAGCAAACTGGCAAAAATGGCTAGTTTTATACCCAATAAACGGCTTTTTTTACATAAATCATAAAATTTAATTAAAAATTGTGCTAAATCATTGTAAAACCCAACAAAACTTCCCCACTTAATACCTGTGACAAGTAGTGACACAACAAAATAACTTCTGCTTGACGCAGTAGAACGCCTGTGCTAATCTATTTAAGAACAAATGTTCGACACACTCCAAAGAGCGGGTTGGATGCGCCCCCAACCCGCTCACCCACTGGAAAATCGGGCATTTACATTTTATACAGATCCCCGTGCAGAGGGGAAATTTATAGAAAGAGATGAGGAATTAGCATGAGAAATACACAATACGCAAACAGTGGATTTGGCCATCGCTTAGCAGGATTAAGTGGTAGTGTACCCAAGAAAACGGCCGTTGGGATCATCCTAATTGTCGCTTTAATCGCCTTCGAAATTTTCAACTTCGATACAACCCAATTTGCATTGAAAAGCTTGCTAGGGGAAACACAATTTTTGGGGTTGATGTGGGCAACCATTTTAGCCATTGCCTTCTGTTCAATTGACTTTGCAGGCCTGGTTCGCCTCTTCACCCCAGAACGGGGTGAAAATGAACCCAAAGAAGTTTGGTATCTAACTGGTGCCTGGCTGTTAGGTGCCACCATGAACGCCATCATGACATGGTGGGCCGTTTCTTTGGCATTGCTGAACCACAGCTTTGGCAATGAGGTATTGAGCCGCGAGCAGTTGCTGCTATATGTGCCCATTTTTGTGGCTGTGTTGGTTTGGCTAACACGCATTTTGTTTATTGGGGCTTTTTC